>NZ_JBSVWN010000026.1:0-80486 GCF_054071325.1 Pseudomonas sp. SDO5215_S409
ACAACAGGAGTCACAATCCTGTGCTCTACCAACTGAGCTACGCCCACCATATTGCATGGCAAAGAATCAAAAACCTTCCCTGCCTGACTCCAACCACACCGCTAAGTGTCGATGAAGCGTATTTGGTGCGGATGAAGAGACTCGAACTCTTACGCCTCGCGGCGCTGGAACCTAAATCCAGTGTGTCTACCAATTCCACCACATCCGCGGGTGAAGCTTTTAAAGCAAAGGCGCCAGACCGTTAAATCTGGCGCCTTTCGAAATATGGGGTGGACGATGGGGATCGAACCCACGACAACAGGAGTCACAATCCTGTGCTCTACCAACTGAGCTACGCCCACCATATTGCGCTACTTGTGCCAAAGCTGCCTAATGGCGCACCCGGCAGGACTCGAACCTGCGACCATCCGCTTAGAAGGCGGATGCTCTATCCAGCTGAGCTACGGGCGCTTTATTAATCTGTATTCTTTTACGACTACAAACTAAATGCTTTCCAGTCTCGCAAAACCTTGATTTCGCTGGACCTTCTTAACCAGTGCTAGGCTGTGCCCGACAAGTGCGACGAATAGTATAGAGGCACCCGAAGGTCGTCAAATCCTTTTTGAAAAAAATTCATTTAATTAAAGGGCTTAGGGAAATTTGCAGACCAAGCGCCTTTGCCCTTGCGCCTCGACATGCGAGAATGCGCGCTCTTTTTTCCCCCTCTCGATGGTTAATCACGCGTAATGACTGCACAACTTATCGACGGCAAATCGATCGCCGCCAGCCTGCGCCAGCAGATCGCCCAACGAGTCGCCGAGCGCCGCCAGCAAGGCCTGCGCACGCCAGGCCTCGCGGTGATCCTGGTCGGCAGCGATCCCGCCTCTCAGGTTTATGTCTCGCACAAGCGTAAAGACTGTGAAGAGGTCGGCTTTATCTCCAAGGCCTACGACTTGCCTTCCGATACCACCCAACAGGCCCTCACCGACCTGATCGACAGCCTCAACGACGATCCGAACATCGACGGCATCCTGTTGCAGCTGCCCCTGCCAGAGCACCTGGACGCCTCCAAGCTGTTGGAACGCATCCGCCCGGACAAAGACGTCGACGGCTTCCACCCTTATAACGTCGGTCGCCTGGCCCAGCGCATCCCGCTGCTGCGCCCTTGCACCCCCAAAGGCATCATGACCCTGCTCGAGAGCACCGGTGTCGACCTGTATGGCCTCGACGCCGTGGTTGTGGGCGCGTCCAACATCGTGGGCCGCCCCATGGCCATGGAGCTACTGCTGGCGGGCTGCACCGTGACCGTCACCCACCGCTTCACCAAGGATCTAGCGGGCCACGTGGGGCGTGCCGACCTGGTCGTGGTCGCCGCTGGCAAGCCAGGGCTGGTCAAGGGTGAGTGGATCAAAGAAGGCGCCATCGTCATCGACGTGGGCATCAACCGCCAGGACGACGGCAAACTGGTCGGCGACGTGGTGTACGAAACAGCCCTGCCCCGTGCAGGCTGGATCACCCCGGTCCCGGGCGGCGTAGGCCCGATGACACGCGCCTGCCTGCTGGAAAACACCCTGTACGCGGCAGAAACCCTGCACGCCTGATACACGCAAGCCCCATGCCCCGAGCCTCACCGGCCCGGGGCATTTTTTTTGTCGGCCGATCAACGCGGGTCGGCCCGCAGCGCCCGCACACCGCGCCCCAGGCGTTGGCGCAACAGCGTTCTAAGCGTCGCACCGTCGACGTACCCCACCTGCGCCGCAATGGCGTCGATGCTCAAGTCACTCCCCTGAATCAAAGACCGTGCGCGCTCCACGCGAATGTCCTGAAAATACGCCAACGGCGACTTGCCCAGCACCGCCTCGCAACGCCGCTGAAGGGTCCGCGGGCTGGTGGCCAGCGCACTGGCCGCCCCCTGCAACGAAAAACCGGCCTGCAGATGGTCACGCGCCCACTGCTCAAAACGCTGGATCAGCGGGTCTGCCTGTGCCAGGTGATTGGGGATGATGTACGGCGCCTGCGAGGAGCGAATATCAGCCAGCAAATAACGCGACACCAACGCCGCCAGTTCCGGGCTGCTGCGGCGTATCAACCACAACGCCAGATCCAGGTGCCCCATGGCCGCGCCTGCGGTCACCACCTGCCCGGACGCCACCAGCATCCGCGACTCATCGAGCGTCACCTTGGGGTAGCGCTCGCGAAACAGCGGCGCCAGCCACCAGGTGGTGGTTGCCTCGCGATGATCGAGTATCCCGCTTTGCGCAAGAATGAACGAGCCGATACACGCCGCGGCAATATGCACGCCCTCTGCATGCCAAGCCTGCAAGTGCCGCTTGGCGTCACGCACATCCGCGCGCTCCAGGGCCGGGACCAACTCGGCAGGCGTGCCCGCCGCTAACGCGGGAACCAGCACCCAATCGGGCTTCAACGCTGGCGTGATGGCCCGGACAGGAATCACCAGCCCCTGGCCCGACCGGACCTTCTTGCGCACCCCCACCACCAACACCTCGAAAGGCGGCTCGCCGCCCTTGAGCGACACCGAAAACTTGTTGGCCAGCGCCAGTGCATCCAGCGTAACGGTCAGTGCCGTGTCAAACAGCCCATCGAGGGCGAGCAACAAAACTTTCATGGCGTAAGTAACCCTAAAGATGTCGTTTACGACAATACCTCAAAGCTCGCCCAAGCCCTAGATTGATCGGCGTCACCTCAACCATCCACGACGCAGGAATCACGCATGAAAATCATGGCCATCGGCACCATTGCAGCCTTCTCCCCTGAACAAAAACAGAAGTACATGCCCACCGAAGTCCCCGCCACGTTGCAGCTGTACCTGGATGGCAAGATCGAACAGTTCTGGTTTCGCCAGGATGCCCCGGGGCCGGTGTTTCTTATGAATGCCGAGTCGATCGAACAGGCGACTGCCGAACTGGCGACGCTTCCGCTGGTGGCGGCGCAGATCATGTCCTTCCAACTGATTCCGGTCGGCCCGCTGTCGCCGCTGGGCTTGCTGATTCAAACCGCCTAATAACCCGTCGCACTGAAAAAGCCCTGCCTTATAGCAGGGCTTTTTATTGCCCACAGAAAAACCACTTTTTTCTTATTTTTTAAGGGCTTTCCTTTGTTTTCAGAAGAACATTCGACAGTTTCTGATCCATACTTCTAGAATGTAACGTTATTTAACAGAAACCCCGTTGCAGAACGGTATTTACCTACCTTTTTAGCGAGTTCATCCGCGTGAAAATTCGTCTTTCCCTCATCAGCCTATTTTTTGCATTTACAGGCACCCTCGCAAACGCTGGCGAATCCACCCTCGCCCCGCGAGACACTTCACAACTGCACATCGCTTCCGGCAGCGCCATGCTGGTCGACCTGCAAACCAACAAAATCATCTATGCCAGCAACCCGGACGTCATCGTGCCCATCGCCTCGGTGAGCAAACTGATGACCGGCCTGATCGTGCTGGAAGCCAAGCAGAACATGGATGAATACATCGACATCAACATCCAGGACACGCCAGAAATGAAAGGCGTGTTTTCCCGGGTGAAAATCGGCAGCCAGATGCCGCGCAAAGAGATGCTGCTGATCGCCCTGATGTCCTCGGAAAACCGCGCTGCTGCCAGCCTGGCCCACCACTACCCGGGCGGATATGCCGCCTTCATCGCCGCAATGAACGCCAAGGCCAAGGCGCTGGGGATGACCAGCACTCACTATGTGGAGCCCACCGGCCTGTCGATCCACAACGTCTCCACCGCCCGCGACCTGAGCAAACTGCTGGCCGCCGCGCGTAAATACCCGATGCTGAGCCAATTGAGCACCACCAAGGAAAAAACCGTATCGTTTCGCAAACCCAACTACACCCTGGGTTTCTCCAACACCGACCACCTGATCAACCGCGCCAACTGGGACATCAAGCTGACCAAGACCGGCTTTACCAACCAGGCGGGCCACTGCCTGGTGCTGGTGACCAGCATGGGTAATCGCCCGGTATCGCTGGTGATCCTCGATGCATTCGGCAAGTTCACGCACTTTGCCGATGCCGGGCGCATTCGCAACTGGGTCGAAACCGGCAAGAGCGGTTCGGTGCCGGACGTCGCATTGCGCTACAAGGCCGACAAGAACCTGAAGAACCGCCCACGGGCACACACTCCGGCGTCCGAAACGCACCTGTAATGCACCTGTCCCCATGAAAAACGGCGCCCTCGGCGCCGTTTTTTATTGCCCCACCCGCTCGGCCAACACCTTCAGCGCCTGCGCCGCCGCCTGCTCCTGGCCCGCCTGGGCCGTGGCATTCGCGGCCTGCTGCCAACGTGCAGCGTCCACATTGGCCGGTAACTGGCCGGGACGCTGGATCAGCACCGCCCAACGCCCCGCGCTTTTCCACGCCGACTCGAACGCACCGAAATCCATCAGCAACCGGCGCTGCTTGCCCGAACGCAGCAGCAGCGTGCTTTTCTGTTGGTTGTAACCCACCACCACGACATACCGGGGTCCCGACCAGAACGCCGAGCCTTCGGTAATGCGCGCCATTACCGGATACCCGGCGGCCACCTGGGCCAACAGCGCCGGCAACGGGTCGGGCATGGGGTACACCAGCAGCCCGTACTCGCGGGCAAGCACCTGCATGTTGCGCTCAAGGTCCGCCTCGGCGCCGGGCAGATGCAGCGGCTTATCGAGCAGGCCCGGTGTTATCCGGATACCTTGCTGCGACAACATGCTGGCCAAGGCAGAGGGGCCGCTCTGGTAGGTTTCCAAGGTATAGGCAGGCACGCCATTGAGCTCGACACGCTCAGGCACGCCCGGGATTTTCGAGGGTTTGCCGGCGCAGGCCGCAAGGCCCAGCACACAGGCCAGCAACAAGCAGGTCTTGACGTTTTTCCGTAACCGCAACTTTGTACTCTCTTGATCAACAGCCGGTTGGGGCCCTGATCATAGGGTGCTCTTGCGTGCGGGTATAGCCTTCAGGCGCAGTAAAACAGCGCTGATAGAGCAAACGAGTTGGACACACACGACCATTGGTCAATAGCACACAACCGGCTGCTGACTAGACTGTCCATTGTGAACATAGCGTGTGCCCGGTACGGGCGAAAGGAGGCACTCATGGGCCTGACGACAACGATTCTGGTACTGGTTTTCAGCTGGCTGGCCGTCGCCGCCGCGATGTTATGGGGCGTGTTGCGCATCACCCGCAGGCATCATCACCCGCAGGCAAAGGCCGCGCCCCACACCCCCGTCAAGCCGGTTGCCCGTCACGCGTAGCGGGTCAGCCTGGCATGCAGTTGAAGTCCTGGGTCGCGGCCACTTCTTTGCCGTGACCGTCTTCGAGCCGGGCACGAATGTTATTGCCCAGGCTGGACTCCACCAAGGTGTAATGCTCACCGGCCTTGAAGTTGTCGTACTTGATACGCCCCTGGCAATCCTGCTGGTTTTCGTCCCCGGCCTCTTCCTCAAACAGGGTCACGTCCAGGCTGTGGGCACCCGGCTTCACCTCAAAAAACCGGCCGTCATCCACACGCTTGCCGTCCACTCGTTCGGCCAACAAATCGTTGGGCGCTTCTTCGCGCAGGCCAATCCACGCTTCGCTCGGGTCCGGCTGTGGCAGGGGGCCGGCACAGGCTGACAACAGCAAAACCGCACTCAAGGCCGGGATCAACAACAAGGGTTTGAGAGACATGGCAGCACTCCAGAAGGAAAACGTTGAACGGGAAACCTTGCCCGTTCGATCGGTATCCAGCTTGGTACGCCCCCTCTTTGTGAACAAATGAATACATATGAAACGATCTTCAACGATTGCCTAAATTTCCCTTCACCTCGCTGAAAGGTACGTGTTAGGTGGGTCGGGCAAGACTGCCGGGGTTTGCAATCCCACTCCTTTGGAGGTTACGGCATGCTCGGGCTGGTAAAGACCGCACTGCTCAAGCCCTACACGTTTATCGTGCTGGCGATTTTCATCTGCATCATCGGGCCGCTCGCGGCCCTGCGTACGCCCACCGACGTATTTCCCGATATCGGCATCCCCGTGGTGGCCGTGGTCTGGCAGTACAACGGCCTGTCACCGGACGCCATGGCGGGCCGGGTGATCTACACCTACGAACGCTCCCTGAGCACCACCGTCAACGACATCGAACACATCGAGTCCCAGTCGTTGCCGGGTATCGGCGTGGTGAAGATCTTCTTCCAGCCGGGCGTAGACATCCGCACCGCCAACGCCCAGGTAACAGCGGTGTCACAAACCGTCCTCAAGCAGATGCCACCGGGTATCACGCCGCCGCTGATCCTCAACTACATCGCCTCCACCGTGCCGATCCTGCAAATGGCGTTCTCCAGCCCCAGCCTCTCCGAAGCCAAGATTCGTGACCTGGTGCAGAACAACATCCGCCTGCCGTTGAGCGCCCTGCCCGGCCTGGCCATGCCCACGCCCATGGGCGGCAAGCAACGCCAGATCACCCTCGACCTCGACCCCCAGGCCCTGGCCGCCAAGGGCTTGTCGGCGCAAGACGTCGGCGAGGCCCTGGCCTTGCAGAACCAGATCATCCCCGTGGGCACCGCCAAACTGGGGCCCAACGAATACACGATCCTGCTCAACAACAGCCCCAAGGCCATCGACGAGCTCAACGACCTGCCCATCAAGACCGTCGACGGTGCGCTGATCACCATCGGCCAGGTGGCCCACGTGCGTGACGGCTCGCCGCCACAGACCAACATCGTGCGCGTGGACGGCCACCGCGCCGTGCTGATGCCGGCCCTTAAAAACGGCAGCATCTCCACCCTGTCGATCATCGACGGCATCCGCAACATGCTGCCGCTGGTGAACGAAACCCTGCCGCCGTCACTCAAGACTTCGCTGCTGGGCGACGCCTCGGTGTTCGTGAAGGAATCGGTGGGCAGCGTGGCCCGTGAAGGCATCATCGCCGCGCTGCTGACCAGCGCGATGATCCTGCTGTTCCTCGGCAGCTGGCGCTCGACCCTGATCATCGCCGCGTCGATTCCGCTGGCCGTCCTCTCCGCAATCGCGCTGTTGGCCGCCACCAGGCAAACCCTCAACGTCATGACCCTGGGCGGGCTGGCGTTGGCGGTGGGGATCCTGGTGGACGACGCCACCGTGACCATCGAAAACATCAACTGGCACCTGGAACAAGGCAAGGCGGTCAACACCGCGATCCTCGACGGCGCCAAGCAAATCGTCGGCCCGGCGTTCGTGTCCTTGCTGTGTATCTGCATCGTGTTCGTGCCGATGTTCATGCTGCAAGGCATCGCCGGTTACCTGTTCCGGCCGATGGCGCTGGCGGTCATCTTCGCCATGGTCAGCTCGTTCATCCTCTCGCGCACCCTGGTGCCGACGCTGGCCATGTTCCTGCTCAAGCCCCACATACCCGAGCAAGGCGCGGGGCATCACCCCGAAGATGCCTTTATCAACCACCACGAAGGCGAGCAACACACCCCGCAGCGCAATGCCTTTTTGCGCGCGGTGCTGGGCTTCCAGCAGGGTTTCGAGCGCCGCTTTTCCAACGTTCGCGACACCTACCACGGCCTGTTGATCCTGGCACTGGGCGCGCGCAAGCGCTTTATCGTGGGCTTTCTGGGTTGCATCCTGCTTTCGTTCCTGTTGCTGCCAAGCCTGGGCCAGGACTTCTTCCCGGCCACCGACGCAGGCGCCCTCGCCCTGCACGTGCGCCTGCCCCTGGGCACCCGTATCGAGGAAAGCGCCGCAGCCTTTGACCGGATTGAAGCACGCATTCGCGAAATCATCCCGGCCGATCAACTGGACACCATCGTCGACAACATCGGCATTCCGCTCAGCGGCATCGACATGGCCTACAGCAGCAGCGGCACCATCGGCCCGCAGGACGGCGACATTCAAGTCACCCTCAAACCCGAGCACGCCCCCACCGCCGACTACGTGAAAACACTGCGCGAAGCCTTGCCTCAAAGCTTCCCCGGCAGCCACTTTGCGTTCCTGCCTGCCGACATCAGCAGCCAGATCCTCAACTTCGGTGCCCCGGCCCCGCTGGACGTGAAAATCTCCGGGCGCAACGACGCCGAAAACCGCGCCTACGCCATCGAACTGGAGCGGCGCCTGCAGCACATTCCGGGGATCGCCGACCTGCGTATCCAGCAGTCCACCGGCTACCCGTCGCTGCAAGTCGATGTGAACCGCATGCGCGCCAACGGCCTGGGTATCACCGAGAAAGACGTGACCACCAGCATGGTTGCCTCGCTCGCTGGCAGCTCCCAAGTGGCGCCCACGTTCTGGCTCAACCCGGCCAACGGCGTGTCGTACTCCATCGTCGCGGCCACCCCGCAATACCGCCTCGACAGCCTGCCCAGCCTGGAAGCCTTGCCGGTGACCGGTGCCAACGGGCAGTCGCAGATCCTCGGCGGCGTGGCCACCATCTCCCGCGTGCAAAGCCCGGCGGTGGTGACCCACTACAACATCGAACCCACCCTTGATTTGTACGCCAACGTGCAAGGCCGCGACCTCGGCGGCGTGGCCCGCGACGTGCAAAAGGTGTTGAACAACACCGCGTCCATGCGCCCCAAAGGCTCGGTGATCAGCCTGCATGGGCAGATCGACGCGCTGCATGAAGCGTTCAGCGGCCTGAGCTTTGGCCTGCTTGGCGCCGTGGTGCTGATCTACCTGCTGATCGTGGTCAACTTCCAGTCCTGGACCGACCCGTTCGTGATCATCACGGCGTTGCCAGCGGCACTGGCAGGCATCGTGTGGATGCTGTTCCTGAGCGGCACCTCGCTGTCGGTGCCGGCGCTGACCGGGGCCATCTTGTGCATGGGCGTGGCCACGGCCAACTCGATTTTGGTGGTGAGTTTCTGCCGCGAGCGCCTGGACGAACACGGCGATGCCCTCAAAGCCGCACTCGAAGCGGGCTACACCCGTTTTCGCCCCGTGTGCATGACCGCCCTGGCGATGATCATCGGCATGTTGCCGCTGGCCCTGTCCCAGGAGCAGAACGCGCCGCTGGGCCGCGCAGTCATCGGCGGGCTGATCCTCGCCACCACCGCTACGTTGCTGTTTGTTCCCGTGGTCTTCAGCCTGGTCCACGGCCGTCATCCTACCCGTGCTGTTGCAGGAGCTACCCCACATGTCGTCTGATCACAACCCCTCGCGCAAGCGTCTGATGCTCATGGGTGTGGGTGGGCTTACCCTGGCCGCCCTGCTGGTCGCCAACGGCCTGCACGCCCGCACCACCCATGAAGAGTCGGTCACCGCCTGGACCGAAGCGGCCGCCATCCCGCAAGTGATGGTGTTCCAACCCAAGCAGAACGTGACCGGCGACACCCTGCGCCTGCCCGCGCACCTGGACGCCTGGAGCAAGGCGCCGATCCACGCCCGGGTCAGCGGCTACCTCAAGGACTGGAAAGTCGACATCGGCACGCAGGTCAAGGCCGGGCAAGTCCTCGCCGAGATCGACAGCCCCGACCTCGACCAGCAAGTGGCCCAGGCCCACGCACGGCTCGTGCAAGAGCAAGCCAACGCGCGCCTGGCGGCCACCACCGCCACGCGCTGGCAAAATCTGCTGGCCAGCCATTCGGTATCGCGCCAGGAGGCCGACGAAAAAACCTCCAACGCCGCCGCCGCCAAAGCCACCGTGCTGGCCGCCGCCGCCGACTACGCGCGGCTGTCGGCGCTGGAAGACTACAAGACCCTGCGCGCCCCGTTCTCCGGCACCATCACGGCGCGCAACACCGACATTGGCCAGTTGATCAAGGCCGACACCGACAGTGACCCGGAACTGTTCAACATCGCCGACACCCACCAACTGCGCCTGTACGTGCCGATCCCGCAAAACTACGCGGCCGTGATTCACCCAGGGCTCGAAGCGCAGCTGACCGTGCCCGAACACCCGGGCGAGCACTTCAAGGCCCGGCTGATCGGCGACTCCACCGCCATCGACCGCCGCTCCGGCACCTTGCTGGCCCAGTTCGTCGCCGACAACCCCGACGGCAAACTGCTGCCCGGCGACTACGCCGAAGCCAGCCTGCCCATCCCCGCCGACACCCATGGGGTAAGCATCCCGGCGAGCGCGCTAATCTTCCGTGCCCAGGGCACCCAAGTGGCGGTGGTGGACGCAGATCACCACGTGCACCTGCAAGCCATCCACATCGGCCTGGACCTGGGCGAACGCCTGGTGATCGACCAGGGCCTCAAACCGGCCGACCAGGTCATCGACAACCCGCCAGACGCCCTGCGCGAAGGCGACACCGTACAACTGGCCCAGGCCGGAGGTGCCAATGCGCCCAAGGCTTAACCCCATCGCCGCGCTGATGCTGCTGGCCTTGCAGGGGTGCTCGTTGGCCCCCACCTACCAACCGCCCGTCGTCGACCTGCCCGCGCACTACCGCGAACAGACCAGCGATGGCCCGTGGCACAGCGCGCAGCCCAGCGATCAGTTGGCGCCGCAGTGGTGGTTGCTCTACCACGACGCCCACCTCAACGACCTGCAAACGCAGCTGCTCGCCGCCAACCCGGACCTTGCCGCCGCCCTGGCGCACTTCGATGCGGCGCAAGCGTACGCCGGCCAGTTGCACGCAGGCCTGTTCCCGCAAATCACCGCCAGTGGGCAAACGTTACGCCAGCGTCAATCCGACGACCGGCCCCTGCGCGGCAGCGAACAACCAGCGGTGTACAACAGCAATTCGGCGGCGTTCTCGCTGAGCTTCGATGCAGACCTGTGGGGCAAAATCCGCAACCAGGTGGCGGCCGGGGATGCCCAGGCCCAAGCGTCTGGCGATGACCTGGCCGTGGCGCGGCTGAGCCTGCAACACCAGTTGGCAAGCCTGTATGTGCAACTGAACGGGCTGGACGCGCAAAGCCGAATCCTGAGCAGTTCACTGGACGATTTCACCCAAGCCCTGCAACTGACCCGCAGCCGTTACCAGGGCCAGATCGCCTCCGAGCTGGACCTGACCCGCGCGCAAAACCAACTGGCCGAAGCCCAGGCGCAACTCGATGAAGTCCGCGCCCAGCGCAACCTCACCGAGCACGCGATTGGCGAACTGGTGGGCATCCCGGCGGGCAACTTCCAACTGCCGCCGAGCCCGCAACTGATCGCGCTGCCGGGCGTTCCAGACGCCCTGCCGAGCCAACTGCTGCAACGGCGGCCCGACATCGCCGCCGCCGAGCGCCGGGTGTTTGCCGCCAACGCGAACATCGGCGTGGCCAAGGCGGCGTGGTATCCCGACTTCAGCCTGACCGGCTTTTTGGGCGGGCAGACACAAGGGGTGGGCAACCTGTTTTCGGCGGGCAACCGCTACTGGGCGCTGGGGCCGCTGGTCAACTTGCCGATCTTTGACGGCGGGCGCCTGAGCGCCAACGAACGCCAGGCCAAGGCCGAGTTTGAGGAAGCTTCGGCGCAATACCGCAGCCACGTATTGCGTGCGATCCGCGAGGTGGAAGACAACCTGGGCCAACTGCGCGACTTGCAGCAAGAAGCCACCGACGAGCAAGCCGCCGCCGATGCAGCGCAGCATACGCAAACCCTGGCGATGAACAGCTACCAGGCAGGCGCCGTCAGCTACCTGGACGTCGTCACCGCCCAGACCGCCGCGCTGCAAGCCCAACGCACGTTGCAAGCCGTGCAGACGCGCCAGTTGCAAGCCAGCGTCGGCCTGATCACCGCCCTGGGCGGCGGCTGGAAACCGGGCGCCTGAAAAGCCGCTATCAGGCCTCAGGCGTGCCCGCAAGGGCCGCCGAGGCCGCCAGCATCGCGCGCAGTAACACCGCGCACCCGGCCGCCAAGTCATCCGGCGCGGCGTTTTCGATTTCGTTGTGGCTGATGCCCCCTTCACACGGCACAAAAATCATCCCCGCCGGGCCCAGTTCGGCGACGAAGATTGCGTCGTGCCCTGCCCCGCTGACGATGTCCATGTTCGACAGGCCCAGGCCGTTGGCCGCGTCTCGCACGGCCGCCACACACCCTGGGTCAAAATACAGCGGCGGGAAATCCGCGGTGGGTTGCAGGTCAAAGCTCAGGCCGTGTGTCTGGCAGGTGTCCTCGATCACCTGGCGCACCTGGCTGATCATCGCGTCCAACCGCGCAGGCTCCAGGTGACGAAAATCCAGGGTCATGCGCACCTCGCCCGGGATGACATTGCGTGAGCCCGGATACGCCTGCAAACACCCGACCGTGCCGCACGCATGCGGCTGATGGCTAAGCGCTGCGGCGTTGACCGCCGCCACTATCGCCGCGGCGCCCACCAGCGCGTCCTTGCGCAAATGCATGGGGGTAGGCCCGGCGTGGGCCTCCACGCCGCGCAGTGTCAGGTCAAACCACTTTTGCCCGAGCGCGCCCAGCACCACGCCGATGGTTTTTTGCTGGTCCTCAAGAATCGGCCCTTGCTCGATGTGCGCCTCGAAATACGCCCCCACGCGGTGCCCGCTGACCGGCCGCGAACCCGCATAGCCGATGGCATTCAACGCCTGCCCCACGGTCACGCCCTGGGCGTCCACCTTGGCCAGCGTCTCGGCCAAGGTGAATTTCTCGGCAAACACCCCCGAGCCCATCATGCACGGCGGAAATCGCGAGCCCTCCTCGTTGGTCCACACCACCACTTCAAGTGGTGCGTCGGTTTCTAGCTTGAGGTCGTTCAAGGTGCGCAACACCTCCACACCCGCGAGCACGCCAAAACAGCCATCGAACTTGCCGCCGGTGGGCTGGGTGTCGATGTGGCTGCCGGTCATCACCGGGGGCAATGCGGGGTTGCGCCCGGGGCGGCGCGCGAAGAGGTTGCCGATGCCATCGACAGTCACGGTGCAACCGGCCTCCTCGCACCACTGCACAAACAGGTCGCGGGCCTGGCGATCGAGGTCGGTCAGGGCCAGGCGGCACACGCCGCCCTTGGGCGTGGCGCCGAGCCGGGCCAGGTCCATGAGGGACTGCCACAAGCGGTCACGGTTGATAGGCCGGTCGGTGGATTGCAGAACGTCGAAGGCCGCGTTCATGGGGTTCTCCTCAGGCTGTTTTTTGTTAGGGGTCAGCACGGTCAAACGGTGCACTCAAGGGTGCCGGGCGGGTGCGCAACCGGGTGCTCAGCGCGTAATACAACACCCCGCCCAAGGCCGAGCCGGTGAACCAGCCGTAGCTGTAGAACCAGTTGAAGGCGCTGCTGCCCAATGACAAAAGCGTCAGCACCACCGGCACGGCGAAGGCGATGAAGCCGTGCCAGTTCCACGCCGGGTACGTGTCGTCGCGGTACAGGCCGGCCAGGTCCAGTTGCTGTCTACGGGTGATGAAATAGTCCACCACCATGATCCCCGCGATAGGCCCCAAGAGGCTCGAATAGCCCAGCAACCAGTTGGAGTAGACGGTTTCCAGGCTCACGTCCGAGACAATCAACCCAAGCTTTTTCAGCAACTCGTGCCCCATCAACAACAGCCCCACCAACCCGGTCAGGATAACCGCCGTGGTGCGGTTGATCAGCTTGGGCGCGATGTTCTGAAAGTCGTTGGTGGGCGAGACGATGTTCGCCGCCGTGTTGGTGGACAAGGTCGCCACGATGATCAGCGCCATCGCCACCGCGACCCACACTGGGCTCTGGATATGCCCGATCAGGCTGACCGGATCGGACACGCTGACGCCCACCAGTTTCACCGACGCGGCGGTCATGATCACGCCCAGGGCGGCGAACAGAAACATGGTCAGCGGCAGGCCGAAAATCTGCCCCAGGATCTGGTCTTTCTGGCTCTTGGCATACCGGCTGAAATCCGGAATATTCAGCGACAAGGTGGCCCAGAACCCCACCATCGCCGTCAGCCCCGCCATGAAGTAACCGCCCAGGCCCGCCCCTTCGGGCCGCTTGGGCGCAATGGCCATGAGTTCACTGAGGGACACGTTCGGCATCGCCCACACCAACAGGCCAATGCCCACCGCCACCAACAGCGGCGCCGACAGGGTTTCCAGGCGCTTGATCGACTCCGCACCGCGCAACACCACCCACAGGTTCAGCGTCCAGAAAAGCATGAAACCGATGACTTCGCCGGTGCCGCCAAGGGACTTCCACCCCTCGAAAATCGACCCCAGAAACAAGTGGATCGCCAGCCCGCCAAACATCGTCTGAATGCCAAACCAGCCACACGCCACCAACGCCCGGATCAGGCACGGCACGTTGGAGCCGATGATGCCGAACGAGGAACGCAGCAACACCGGAAACGGGATGCCGTATTTGGTGCCAGGAAACGCATTGAGGGTCAGCGGGATCAACACCACGATGTTCGCCAGCAAAATCGCGATCAACGCCTCGCCCACCGACAAGCCGAAGTAAGCGGTCAACACCCCGCCCAAGGTGTACGTGGGCACACAGATCGACATCCCCACCCACAACGCGGTGATGTGCCATTTGTTCCAGGTGCGCTCATGCACCCGGGTGGGCGCCATGTCGTGGTTGTATCGGGGGCTGTCGAGGACGTCATCACCGGCGTCGAGTTCGTACAGCCCGTTGCGCTCAATGACTTGCGATCTGTTCTGTTGCATGGCCGCTCCACGGTTTTTCGAATTATTTTTGCGCATCCCGGCAGGAGCCGGGACGGCCGGAGTACCTCATCGACAACATGACATCAGGCTCCGACCAGCCGCCACTGCACTCAAAAACCATGCCGTCACAACGCGCCGGGCCTTTACCGCTTTATAACGTGCTGATGTTGATCAGCTTTGTTGCAACACCCGAGTGCAGCTCTGGTACTTGCCGCGTGAGTCAGGCCAACTAACGCGTCGGTTATCCGAAGGTTGAGGAGTCACTCTGGTGCATCACCATTATTTTTATTTTCTGCCCTCGTCAAGCGGCATATCTCAAGCATCTGATTTGCAATAAGAAATGTTGACCATGCAGCCAACCTGTCAAGTGCGTCAAAACAGTGAACGGCTGCCACATTTTGGTGATTATTATATTTTATCGTTTAAAAACAACGACTTATTTAAAATATAAGTCTATTAAAAATACGCTTGCTCATTCTAAAAACTCAGGCTAGTTTTTATTCCTGTCACCGATGACAAGAATAAATCTGTGGTCGGCCACGCCGCACTACAACACTTAGAACTGGCACCAGCCGGTCAAGCCCCTGAGGAATTCGACATGTCGCTGTTGATCCGTGGCGCCACCGTTATTACCCATGATGAAACTTACCGCGCCGATGTGTTGTGCGCCGACGGCCTGATCCGCGCCATTGGCACGAACCTGGATATTCCCGCTGGCACCGAAGTACTCGACGGCAGCGGCCAATACCTGATGCCGGGCGGCATCGACCCCCACACCCACATGCAATTGCCGTTCATGGGCACCGTGGCCAGCGAAGATTTTTTCAGCGGCACGGCCGCCGGGTTGGCGGGTGGCACCACCTCGATCATTGATTTTGTGATTCCCAACCCGCAGCAATCGCTGCTCGAAGCCTTTCACCAATGGCGTGGCTGGGCGCAGAAATCGGCGTGCGACTACGGCTTTCACGTCGCCGTCACCTGGTGGAGCGAGCAGGTTCGCGAAGAAATGGGCGAACTGGTCAAGCACCATGGCATCAACAGCTTCAAGCACTTCATGGCCTACAAGAACGCGATCATGGCCGCCGACGACACCCTGGTCGGCAGTTTCGAGCGCTGCCTGGAGCTGGGCGCCGTGCCCACCGTGCACGCAGAAAACGGCGAGCTGGTGTTTCACCTGCAGCGCAAACTGCTCGCCCAGGGCATCACCGGGCCCGAAGCGCACCCGTTGTCGCGCCCCTCCCAGGTCGAAGGCGAAGCCGCCAGCCGGGCCATCCGAATTGCCGAAACCCTTGGCACCCCGCTCTACCTCGTGCACGTGTCCACCCGTGAAGCCCTCGACGAAATCACCTACGCCCGGGCCAAGGGCCAGGCCGTGTACGGCGAAGTGCTCGCCGGGCACTTGCTGCTCGACGACAGCGTGTACCAACACCCCGACTGGAACACCGCCGCCGGTTACGTGATGAGCCCGCCCTTTCGCCCACGCGGGCACCAGGAGGCGCTGTGGCACGGCCTGCAATCGGGCAACCTGCACACCACCGCCACCGACCACTGCTGTTTTTGCGCCGACCAAAAAGCCGCCGGGCGCGACGACTTCAGCAAGATCCCCAACGGCACCGCCGGTATCGAAGACCGCATGGCCGTGTTGTGGGATGAGGGGGTCAATACCGGGCGGCTGTCGATGCAAGCGTTCGTCGCCCTCACCTCCACCAATACCGCGAAGATCTTCAACCTGTACCCGCGCAAAGGCGCGATCCGTGTAGGCGCCGATGCAGACCTGGTGCTGTGGGACCCGCAAGGCACCCGCACGATTTCGGCCAAGACCCACCATCAACAGGTCGACTTCAACATCTTTGAAGGCAAGACCGTGCGCGGCGTGCCCAGCCACACCATCAGCCAGGGCAAGCTGGTCTGGGCCGACGGTGATTTGCGCGCCGAGCGCGGCGCGGGCCGCTATGTGGAGCGGCCCGCGTACCCCGCCATCTATGAGCAGTTGAGCAAGCGGGCCGAGCAGTCCAGGCCCGTGGCCGTGAAACGCTGAGACAGGCCTGCGCCCACCACAGCGGGAGCGGGCGTGCCCGCGATAAGGCCGGTGCAGGCAATACACCAACGCCCACCAGAGGCGCTACCTCAATAACCGTGAGGCCACCACCGTGATCCAGACCCTGACCCACCTTCCTCATCCCCCTGAGGATGCCGCCACACTCGCCCGCCATTTCACCGACCTGGCGCCGCCGCTCAATGTCCGCCAGGCGCAGCTTGAAGCGTCACGCTGCCTGTATTGCTTTGATGCGCCGTGCGTCAACGCCTGCCCCAGCGACATCGACATCCCGTCGTTCATCCGCAAACTCCACACCGACAACGTCCAGGGCGCCGCGCACACGATCCTCTCGGCCAACATCCTGGGCGGCAGTTGTGCACGGGTCTGCCCCACCGAAATCCTTTGCCAGCAAGCCTGCGTGCGCAACAACAGCGAGGAATGCGCCCCGGTACTCATCGGCCTGTTGCAGCGCTACGCGGTGGACAACGCGCACTTTGGCGAACACCCGTTCAAACGCGCCGCCGCCACCGGCAAGCGCATTGCCGTGGTCGGCGCCGGGCCTGCGGGGTTGGCGTGCGCCCACCGCAGCGCCTTGCACGGGCATGACGTGGTGATCTTCGAAGCGCAGGACAAAGCCGGCGGCCTGAACGAATACGGGATCGCCAAATACAAGCTGGTGGATGACTTCGCCCAGCGAGAACTGGACTTTCTGTTGCAGATCGGCGGCATCGAAATTCGCCACGGCCAGCGCCTGGGCCACCACCTGACGCTGAGCCAGTTGCACACGCAATTTGACGCCGTGTTCCTGGGCCTTGGCCTGGCCGCCAGCAAGCAACTGGGCCTGCCCGACGAGGATGCCCCCGGCCTGCTCGCCGCCACCGATTACATCCGCGAACTGCGCCAGGCCGACGACCTCAGCCAACTGCCGCTGGCCGACCGCTGCATCGTGATCGGCGCGGGCAACACCGCCATCGACATGGCCGTGCAAATGGCCCGCCTCGGCGCCCGTGACGTCAACCTGGTGTACCGCCGCGGCCTCGCAGACATGGGCGCCACCGGCCACGAGCAGGACATCGCCAAGGCCAACCAGGTCCGCCTGCTGACCTGGGCCCAGCCCGAGACGGTGCTGTTGGACGACCAGGGCCAGGTGCGCGGCATGCGCTTTGCTCGCACGCACAGCGTGGACGGTCGCCTGCAGGCCACCGGCGAAACCTTCGAGCTGCCCGCCGATGCCATCTTCAAGGCCATCGGCCAGGGCTTTGACCAACAGGCCCTGCACGACCCACTGGCCAGGGAACTCAAGCGCCAGGGCGAGCGCATTCTGGTGGACGCGCAATTGCGCACCAGCCTTCCCCGCGTGTACGCGGGCGGCGACTGCGTCAGTCTCGGCCAGGACCTCACCGTGCAAGCGGTGCAACACGGCAAGCTGGCCGCCGAAGCCATGCACGCCCAACTCATGCTCGACGTGGAGGCTGCGTAATGGCCGATCTCTCGATTGTCTTCGCCGGTATCAAGGCCCCCAATCCGTTCTGGCTGGCCTCCGCGCCACCCACCGACAAGGCCTACAACGTGGTCCGCGCCTTTGAAGCCGGTTGGGGCGGCGTGGTGTGGAAAACCCTGGGGCAAGACCCGGCGGCGGTGAATGTGTCGTCGCGCTACTCGGCGCATTACGGCGCCAACCGGGAAGTGCTGGGCATCAATAACATCGAACTGATCACCGACCGTTCGCTGGCCATCAACCTGCAAGAAATCACCCAGGTGAAAAAGGACTGGCCCGACCGCGCCCTCATCGTGTCCTTGATGGTGCCGTGCGACGAAGCGGCCTGGAAACACATCCTGCCGCTGGTGGAGGCCACTGGTTGCGACGGCATCGAGCTGAATTTCGGCTGCCCCCACGGCATGCCCGAACGCGGCATGGGCGCGGCGGTGGGCCAGGTGCCCGAGTACGTGGAAAGGATCACGCGCTGGTGCAAGACCTATTGCGCGCTGCCGGTGATCGTCAAGCTCACGCCCAATATCACCGACATCCGCACCTCGGCCCGCGCCGCCTACCGGGGCGGGGCGGATGCGGTGTCGCTGATCAACACCATCAACTCCATCACCAGCATCGACCTGGAACGCATGGTCGCCCTGCCGGTGGTCGGCACCCAGAGCACCCACGGCGGCTACTGCGGCTCGGCGGTAAAACCGATTGCCCTGAACATGGTGGCCGAAATCGCCCGCGACCCCGAAACGCGCGGCTTGCCGATCTGCGGGATCGGCGGCATCGGCACGTGGCGCGACGCGGCGGAGTTCGTCGCCCTGGGCTGCGGCGCGGTGCAGGTATGCACGGCGGCGATGCTGCACGGGTTTCGGATTGTCGAGGAAATGAAAGATGGCCTGTCGCGGTGGATGGACAGCCAGGGCTACCACAGCCTGCAGGATTTTTCCGGCAAGGCGGTGGGCAACACCACGGACTGGAAGTACCTGGACATCAACTATCAGGTGATCGCCAAGATCGACCAGGCCGCGTGCATCGGCTGCGGGCGCTGCCATATCGCCTGTGAAGACACCTCGCACCAGGCCATCGCCAACCACACGCTGGCGGACGGCACCCACCAATACGAGGTCATTGATGACGAATGTGTGGGCTGCAACCTGTGCCAGATCACCTGCCCGGTGGCAGATTGCATCGAGATGGTGGCGGTGGACACGGGCAAGCCGTTCCTGAACTGGACACAGGACCCGCGCAACCCGTACCGCGAGGCTGTGTGATCGGGTACACCGGGGACGCAGCCCGTCCCCGGCGACACTCAGGGCTCCAGCCCGATCCCGCGCAAGATCACCCCGGTGACGGTCTGCACCGCCCGTTCAAACTGCATGTCCGACAACGGCTGGTGCCCGTTCAGAATGTTTATCTGGTGATCAAAGTCCGCATAGTGCTGGGTCGAGGCCCAGATCATATAGAGCAGGCTCGACGGCTCCACCGGCAGGATGCGGGCGTCTTCCACCCACTGGCGAATTTTCGCTTCCTTCATCTTGGCCCAGTCGCACAGGCTCACGTCCAGTACCTCACCCAAGGTGGGCGCGCCGTGGATGATTTCGTTGGCCCAGACCTTGGAGCCATGCGGCCGGCTGCGCGAGCGCTGCATCTTGGCGCGGATGTAGCTGCTGAGTACCACGCGCGGGTCGTCGAACATCTCGAAGCACAGCGCGTCTTGTTTCCACACCTCCAGCAGGTCGAACAGCACCGCGCTGTACAGCTCGTTTTTGGTGGTGAAGTAGTAATGCAGATTGGACCGTGGCAGCCCAGCCTCTTCGGCAATGTCCGCCATGGCGGTGCTGCCGAAACCCTTCTCGGCGAAGATCTTTTCCGCCGCCTGCAGGATTTTTTCGACGTTGGCGCGACGAATACCGATCTTGTGATTGCCCATGAAGCCTCCCTGTCAGCAACGTGAGTTGCAGACTACCACTGGCTCTAGAACGCGGCGACACGCCACGATGAAACTTCTTACAACAGCCTTTCCCGTCGAAATCGGATTGGTTAGCATCGCCCTCCCGGCCCATTAACCCGGGCGGGCCGCTCGCTGGACGCCGAAGGCAAGCCCTTCCTCTGGTTGCACAGGGCTTTACCGACTCCCTCACCTGAAGGTATTGAACAATGTTGATCAAGAAAACCCTGACCACCGTGGCGCTGCTGGCCTCCCTGCTCGGTGCCTCGGCGGCCTTTGCCCACGCCCACCTGCAAAGCGCCACCCCTGCCGCCGACAGCACCGTCGCAGCGCCTGCCGACCTGCGCCTGACCTTTACCGAAGGGGTAGAAACCACCTTCACCAAGGTATCGCTGAGCAAGGATGGCACCGAAGTGGCCATCAAAGGCCTGGAAACCCCGGACGCCGACAAAAAGATACTGGTCGTGACCCCCGCCGCGCCGCTGGCCGCCGGTACGTATAAGGTGGTGTGGAACGCCGTCTCGGTCGACACCCACAAGAGCAACGGCGAGTACAGCTTCAAGGTCGGTCAATAACCCATGGCCACCCTGCTGGTCGCGTGCCGCTTTGTGCACTTCATCACGGTGCTGTTGATGTTTGGCGCCCGGGTGTTTCGGCCCTGGTTGCTGGGCAACACACCTCAGCCGGTACTCGACCTGCCGCTCCAACGCGTGACACAGGGGCTGGCCTGGCTGGCGCTGGTGTCGGGGGTGGCCTGGCTGATGCTGATCAGCGCCAGCATGGCGGACACCGGGCTTTTCGAGCTGCAACTGCCCACCGTGCAACTGGTGCTGGGCAAAACCTTCTTTGGGCAGGTCTGGACCTGGCACCTGCTGCTGAACGCCCTGCTGGTGGTGCTGTTGATGACGCCCTGGCAGGCTCTGCGCCTGCCGTTGATCACCCTGCTGCTGGCCACGCTGGCGCCGGTGGGGCATGGCGCCATGCTCAATGGCTTGAGCGGGCAATTGCTGATCCTCAATCAAGCGGTGCACCTGGTGTGCGTGGGCGCCTGGTTGGGCGGGTTGTTGTTGCTGGCGCTGATCCTGTGCCAACCGGGCCGGTTCGCGCTGGAACCGGTGTTGCGACGCTTCAGCGGCGCCGGGTACGTGCTGGTGGCCGGCTTGCTGGTGACCGGCTTGATCAACGTGCGCGTCCTCACCGGGCAACTGTGGCCCACCCCGCTGTTCAGCGGGTTTGCGCTGATTTTGCTGATCAAGGTGCTGCTGGTGTTCGGCATGTTGGCACTGGCCCTGTTGAACCGGTTGCGCATCGCCAACTGTGAGCAGCGACACGGGGCATTGAAGGCCAGTGTGATTGCTGAATGGTTACTAGGTGTTTCAGCGGTAGCGGCGGTTTCCCTGCTGGGCACCCTGCCGCCGATGGTCATGGCGACGTAGGTTTTTAGCGGGCATTGCCAGAATCAGCGCCGCTCTGCCCGCGATTCAGACACGTCGGCCTGTCAGAAACACGGCGGCGCAGCCTGCTTCACCTTGCCCGGCCACCCACCCTCCACGCCAATCGCCACCGTTAAAGTCGTCCTACAACCACCCTTGACAGCCACGGCCAATCCTCGCAACTATCGCCTCCAATGTTGTACGACAACGTATAACATCGAATAACAATAACAAAAGGGAGCGTCACTGTGAGTCAACTCGTCCGCCATTCCTCGCACCTGGGTCTTATCGGTTTCAGCAGCCTGGCCTTCGCCCTGCCCACCAGCGCACTGGCCGAAGGCTTTCTGGATGACACCAAGGCCACGCTGAATCTGCGCAACGCCTACTTCAACCGCAACTTCACCCACCCCGGCTACCCCCAGGCCAAGGCCGAGGAGTGGACGCAAAACTTCATCCTCGACGCGCGTTCCGGCTTCACCCAAGGCACTGTTGGTTTTGGCCTGGACGTGCTCGGCCTGTATTCGCAAAAGCTCGACGGCGGCAAAGGCACCGCGGGCACCCAGTTGCTGCCCAACCACAGCAACGGGCGGCCCGTGGACAACTTCGGGCGGTTGGGCGTGGCGCTCAAAACCCGGCTGTCGAAGACCGAGTTGAAAGTGGGCGAATGGATGCCGGTGCTGCCCATCCTGCGCGCTGACGATGGCCGCTCCCTGCCCCAGACGTTTCGCGGCGGGCAGCTCACCTCCAGCGAGATCAGCGGCCTGACCCTCTACGGCGGGCAATTTCGCGGCAACAGCCCGCGCAATGACGCGAGCATGGACGACCTGTTCCTGAACGGCAAAGCCGCGTTTACCTCCAACCGCTTCAACTTCGGCGGCGGCGAATACACCTTCAACGACAAACGCACCCAGGTCGGCGTTTGGTACGCCGAGTTGCGCGACCTCTACCAGCAACAGTATTTCAACCTCACCCACAGCCAGCCCGTGGGCGACTGGACCCTGGGCGCCAACCTGGGTTTTTTCACCGGCAAGGAAGACGGCAAGGCCCTGGCAGGCGACCTGGACAACCAGACCGCCTTCGCCCTGCTTTCGGCGCGCTACGGCGGCCACACCTTTTATGTGGGCCTGCAAAAACTCAGCGGCGACAGCCCCTGGATGCGGGTCAACGGCACCAGCGGCGGCACCCTGGCCAACGACAGCTACAACGCCAGCTACGACAACGCCCGCGAGCGCTCCTGGCAACTGCGCCACGACTTCAACTTCGTGGTGCTCGGCCTGCCGGGGCTGACCCTGATGAACCGCTACATCAGCGGCGATAACGTGCACACCGGGGCCATCACCGACGGCAAGGAATGGGGTCGCGAATCGGAGCTGGCCTACACGGTGCAGAGCGGTGCGCTGAAAAACCTCAATGTGCGCTGGCGCAACGCGAGCATTCGCCGCAGCTTCAGCACCCATGAGTTCGACGAGAACCGGGTATTCATCAGTTACCCGATCTCGTTGCTGTGATCGCGCCACAGGTTGACGTTGACAAGCGGGGGATACCCTAACGATACTTCCCGCAAGTCATACGACAACCTACAACAACGGAACCCACATGACAGCCACCACGCCCGCTCCCTTCAATCGCCTGCTGCTCACCGGTGCCGCCGGTGGCCTGGGTAAAGTCCTGCGCGAACAGCTGCGCCCGTATGCCAAGGTGCTGCGCCTGTCCGACATCGCCAACATGGCACCCGCCGCCGACGCCGGTGAAGAAGTGGTGCCGTGCGACCTGTCCGACAAACAGGCCGTGCACCAATTGGTCGAAGGGGTCGACGCCATCCTGCACTTTGGCGGGGTGTCGGTTGAGCGCTCCTTCGAGGAAGTGCTGGGCGCCAATATCTGCGGCATCTTTCATATCTATGAAGCGGCCCGTCGGCACGGTGTGAAACGGGTGATCTTCGCCAGTTCCAACCACGTGATCGGCTTCTATAAACAGGACGAACGCCTCGACGCCCGCTCCCCTCGCCGCCCCGACAGCTACTACGGCCTGTCCAAGTCCTATGGCGAGGACATGGCCAGTTTCTACTTCGACCGCTACGGCATCGAAACCGTCAGCATCCGCATTGGTTCCTCGTTCCCCGAGCCGCAGAACCGCCGCATGATGCACACCTGGCTGAGCTTTGAAGACCTCACCCACCTGCTGGAACGCGCGCTGTACGCGCCCAACGTGGGCCACACCGTGGTCTATGGCATGTCGGATAACGTCGACGTGTGGTGGAACAACCGCTTCGCCGCCCACCTGGGGTTTGCGCCCAAGGACAGCTCCGAGGTGTTCCGCGCCCAGGTGGAAGCCCAACCGATGCCCGCCGCCGCCGACGACCCGGCGCGGGTCTACCAGGGCGGCGCCTTTTGCGCAGCCGGCCCGTTCGGCGACTGAACGCCCCCACCACAACCCAAGGGAATGAGTTGCCATGAGCGCTGAACTGATTGTCGATGCCCGTAATGCCGTGGGTGAATGCCCGGTGTGGGTGCCCGAGGAAAACGCCTTGTACTGGGTGGATATTCCCAACGGCGGGCTGCAACGCTGGAGCGCCAGCACCGGCCACGTGCAGGCCTGGAAAGCCCCGCAAATGCTCGCCTGCATCGCCCGCACCCAACGGGGCAACTGGGTGGCGGGCATGCAAACCGGCTTTTTCCAGCTCACCGCGCACGACGACGGCAGCCTCGACACGGCCCTGCTGGCACGGGTAGCACATCCCCGCCCAGACATGCGCCTCAACGACGGGCGCTGTGATCGCCAGGGGCGTTTCTGGGCGGGCAGCATGGTGCTGGACATGGGCGCCAACGCGGCCGAAGGCGTCTTGTACCGCCTGCAAAACGGCCAGGCGCCGCACGCTCAGTTAGGCGGTTTCATCACCGCCAACGGCCTGGCGTTCAGCCCTGACGGCCGCACGATGTACCTCTCCGACTCCCACCCGCTGGTGCAACAGGTGTGGGCCTTCGACTACGACACCGCCAGCGGCACCCCTTCCAACCGCCGCCTGTTCATCGACATGCGCCAGTACCCCGGCCGCCCCGACGGCGCAGCCGTGGACGCCGAGGGCGGCTACTGGATCTGCGCCAATGACGCAGGCCTGGTCCACCGCTTCACCCCCGACGGTCGCCTGGACCGGTCCCTGGCCGTGCCGGTGAAAAAACCCACCATGTGCGCCTTTGGCGGCAGCCGGCTGGACACGTTGTTCGTCACCTCAATTCGCGATGACCTGCGTGAACAGTCGGTTGCCGGCGGCGTATTCGCCCTCAACCCCGGCGTATCGGGCCTGCCGGAGCCCACGTTTACCCTCTGAACGCATCGTTGTGCCTTGAATAAAAAAATAACAAGACAGGAGTGTCACCCCATGGACTTCAAACGCACCTTGCTCGCCGCCGTACTCCCCCTCACCTTCTCCCTTGGCAACCTGGCCCAGGCCCTGGAAATCAAGTTCGCCGACATCCACCCCGCTGGCTACCCCACGGTGGTGGCCGAAGAACAACTGGGCAAGACCCTGGTGGCCGAAAGCAACGGCAGCCTGACCTTCAAGCTGTTCCCGGGCGGCGTGCTCGGTTCGGAAAAAGAAGTGGTCGAACAGGCCCAGGTCGGCGCCATCCAGATGGCCCGGGTAAGCCTGGGTATCGTCGGGCCGGTGGTGCCGGATGTGAATGTGTTCAACATGCCGTTCGTGTTCCGCGACCAGGTGCACATGCGCAAGATCATCGACGGCGAAATCGGTGACGAGATCCTGGCAAAAATCACCGACTCGCAGTTCAACCTGGTAGCCCTGGCCTGGATGGACGGCGGCACGCGCAACCTCTACACGAAAAAACCGGTGCGCCAGATCGCCGACCTCAAGGGCATGAAGATCCGCGTGCAAGGCAACCCGATCTTTATCGAAACCATCAACGCCATGGGCGGCAACGGCATTGCCATGGACACCGGCGAGATCTTCAGCGCCCTGCAGACCGGCGTCATCGACGGCGCGGAAAACAACCCGCCGACCCTGCTCGAACACAACCACTACCAGAACGCCAAGTTCTACAGCCTCACCGGGCACCTGATCCTGCCCGAGCCCATCGTGATGTCCAAGATCACCTGGCAAAAACTCACCCCCGAGCAACAAGCCCTGGTGAAGAACACCGCCAAGGCCGCGCAGCGCCATGAGCGTGAACTGTGGGACGCCAAGACCGCCAGCAGCGAAGCCAAGCTCAAGGCCGCGGGCGTTGAGTTTATCGACATCGATAAAAAGCCCTTCTATGAGGCCACCGCCTCGATCCGCGACAAATACGGCGCGCCGTATGCCGACCTGATCAAGCGTATCGAAGCCGTCGAGTAAACCCGCCCGCCCTCCCCTGAACAGGCCCGGCGCGGCAGGCCCGTGCGCGCCCGGTTACGGTGAACGCCATGAAGAATCTATTGCTGCGCATCAACGATCGCCTTTACATGACCTGCATCTGGATCGCGGGGCTTGCGGTGCTCGGCGTCGCGCTGATCATCCCCTGGGGCATTTTTGCCCGCTACGTGCTGGGCACCGGCTCAAGCTGGCCGGAGCCCACCGCCATCCTGCTGATGCTGGTATTTACCTTTGTCGGCGCCGCCGCCAGCTACCGCGCCGGGGCGCACATGTCGGTGGCCATGGTCACCGAACGCCTGCCACAGGGCCAACGCAAGGTCGTGGGCATCGTGGCGCAACTGTTGATGGCCACCATCTGCCTGTTCATGACGGTCTGGGGCGCCAAGCTGTGCGTGTCCACCTGGAACCAGTTCATGAGCGCCATGCCCACCTTGCGGGTGGGCATCACCTACATGCCGATCCCGCTGGGCGGGTTGCTGACGTTGGTGTTCGTGCTGGAAAAACTCCTGTTCGGCGACCAGAGCCATCGGCGGGTCGTGCGGTTCGACCTGGCTGAAGAAAACGAAGGGGCTGCCTGATGGACGCACTGATACTGATCGGCAGTTTTCTGGCCCTGATCCTCATTGGCATGCCGGTGGCCTACGCGCTGGGGCTGTCGGCGCTGATCGGCGCGTGGTGGATCGACATTCCGTTCCAGGCCCTGATGATCCAGGTGGCCGGTGGGGTGAACAAGTTCTCCTTGATGGCGATTCCGTTCTTTGTCCTGGCCGGGGCGATCATGGCCGAGGGCGGCATGTCGCGTCGGCTGGTGGCGTTCGCAGGCGTGCTGGTGGGCTTCGTTCGCGGCGGGTTGTCGCTGGTGAACATCATGGCCTCGACGTTTTTTGGCGCGATCTCCGGCTCCTCGGTGGCCGACACCGCGTCGGTCGGCTCGGTGCTGATCCCGGAAATGGAACGCCGCGGCTACCCCCGCGAGTTCGCCACCGCCGTGACCATCAGCGGCTCGGTGCAAGCCCTGCTGACCCCGCCCAGCCACAACTCGGTGCTCTACTCGCTGGCGGCGGGCGGCACCGTGTCCATCGCGTCGCTGTTCATGGCCGGGGTGGTCCCGGGCCTGCTGATGAGCGCCTGCCTGATGGTGCTGTGCCTGATCTTCGCGAAAAAACGCAGCTACCCCAAAGGCGAAGTGATCCCACTCAAGCAAGCCCTGAAAATCTGCGCCGACGCGCTCTGGGGCCTGATGGCCATGGTGATCATCCTGGGCGGGATCCTGTCGGGTATCTTCACCGCCACCGAGTCGGCGGCCATTGCGGTGTTGTGGGCGTTCTTCGTGACCATGTTCATCTACCGCGACTACAAATGGCGTGAACTGCCCAAGCTGATGCACCGCACCGTGCGCACCATTTCCATCGTGATGATCCTGATCGCCTTCGCGGCCAGCTTTGGCTACATCATGACGCTGATGCAGATCCCGGCAAAAATCACCAAGGCGTTCCTGACCCTGTCAGACAACCGCTACGTGATCTTGATGTGCATCAACCTGATGCTGCTGTTGCTGGGCGCGGTGATGGACATGGCGCCGCTGATCCTGATCCTCACGCCGATTCTGTTGCCGGTGATCGTGGGCATCGGGGTAGACCCGGTGCACTTCGGGATGATCATGCTGGTGAACCTGGGGATCGGGCTGATCACCCCGCCGGTGGGGGCCGTGCTGTTTGTCGGCGCGGCGGTGGGCAAGGTCAGTATCGAGAAAACCGTGACCACGTTGCTGCCG
Organism: Pseudomonas sp. SDO5215_S409; assembly: GCF_054071325.1. Lineage (NCBI taxonomy): Bacteria > Pseudomonadati > Pseudomonadota > Gammaproteobacteria > Pseudomonadales > Pseudomonadaceae > Pseudomonas > Pseudomonas sp. SDO5215_S409. The sequence goes on from NZ_JBSVWN010000026.1 coordinate 27,505, forward strand.
TTCTACGGCGTGCTGTTTCTGGTGCTGATGGCGGTGACGTACATCCCTGCGCTGTCGCTGTGGTTGCCGGGCGTGGTGCTTTAAGGCCTGGGGGGCCATTGCCGTTGCTGTACCCACGGCAATGGCCCCCGCCCCTGTCACGGCGGCGAGTTCTTCGGCCGCCCGGCGGTATCGATACTGACCACCACCGACAGCCCCGGCCTCAGCCGTTCGCTCTGCACCTGCCCGGGTTCCACACTGATGCGCACCGGCACCCGCTGGGCAATCTTGACGAAATTCCCGGTCGCGTTGTCTGCCTGCAACAAGCTGAACTCCGACCCCGTCGCGGGAGAAATATGCTCCACCGTCCCGTGAAACCTGCGATGGCCCAGCGCATCCACGGTAAACGTCACCGGCTGCCCCACCTGTACGTGTTCCATCTGGGTTTCTTTCATGTTCGCAATCACCCACAACTGCTGGGGCACCAGCGCCATCAGTTGCGCGCCGCTGTTCACATAGGCCCCCAGCCGCACGCCGATCTGCCCCAGTTGCCCGTCACGCGGGGCCACCACGCGGGTGTTGGACAAGTCGATACGCGCCAGCTCCACCGCCGCATCAGCACTGGCCACCGCCGCTTCGAGCGAGCCACGGTTGACGATCACTGTTTGCAGGTCTTGCCGGGCGATGTCCAGCGTGGCCTGGGCCTGCGCCACCCCGGCGACGGTCTGTGCGTTGGCGGCGCGGGTTACGTCCAGCTCGCGCTGGGACACCGAGCCATCGCGGATCAGCGCTTCGTTGCGGCGCAGGTCTGCGGTGCTTTTGCGCGACTGGGCCTGGCTGTCGGCCAATGCGGCCTGACGCAGTTTGATGGTGGCCTCGGCACTGTTGCGCTGCTGCACCACGTTGGCCAACGCAGCCTTTTGCACGGCCAATTGCGCCAGCGCCTGGTCGAGGCGTTGCTGGTAGATGCGGTCGTCCAGGCGCACCAGCAGATCCCCGGCCTTGACGAACTGGAAGTCCTGCACCGGCACCTCGTACACGTAGCCGCTCAGTTGCGGCCCGATGATCGTCACTTGGCCGCGCACCAGGGCGTTTTCGGTGGTTTGCACTGCGCTGCTGAACGGCGGCAATTGCCAGGCGTACAGCACGATCAGCACGCCGACGATGGCGATCGCGGCAAACCCCAGTGCCGAGACGATGCGCACCCGCAAAGAGCGCGGTTCGGTGGCCGTCATGCCCGGTGGCGTGGCGCCTTCGGGGGTGGAGGCAATGGCGTTGGTCGTGGTGGTGGGTGTGGTCATCGAGAAGATACGCCGCTGGGTTGGACGGGGGGCGCGGCCTGGGTGGTGCTCATGAGCCACAGGCTGCGAATGAAGATCCAGATCATGGTGAGCACCGCGATGATCGCGATCAGCATGAAGACATCGTTGTAGGCCATCACATTGGCTTCGCGGGTGGCCGCCGTGGCCAGGCTGCGAATGCCCGCCAGTTGGCGCAGCTGCGGGTCGGCGATCAGCGAGCCATAGGCCGAACCACCGCTTTGCACCCGGGCGGCCACGCGCGGGTCGAGCAGGGTCAGGTGCTCGACGATCAGGCTCGAATGCAGTTTTTCCCGCACGATCTGGAACGTGCCGAGCAATGCCGCGCCGATCAGGCCGCCCAGGTTCTGGCAAATGCCGAACAACACCGAAAAACTCACCAGGTTACGCGGGTTGGTCAGCACGTTGCGTGTGCCGAGCACCAGGGTGGGCCCCAGGAAAAACGTCCCGCCAAAGCCCAGCAAAAACTGGCTCAGGTACATCTGCTGCGGCCGCGTGACGTTGCTCGAAAAACTGTCCATCACCGACCCCACCGCCATCAGCGCCAGGGAGATGATCAGCGGCATGAACAGGTGCGCCGGGTTGATGGTCAACGCGCTGGTGGCCAGGCCCGCCACCGCGCCCGCGAGCATCACCAGGTACAGGGTGCGCATCTGCTCGCTGCTCATGTTCAGCGCTTGCAAGAAACCCACCGCGCCGGTGGACTGCTCCGACAGCACCAGGCGAATCAGGATCACCGCCAGCGCCAGGCGAATCATCGCCCCGCTGCCCAGCCAGCGGGTCATGAGCATGGGGTTGCTGCGGTTATGTTCGATGGCCAGGCCCGCCAGGATCAGCACGATCGAGGCCGCCGAGGCCACGCCGATCCACGGGGCTTCCAGCCACCAGTCGATACGCCCCAGGGACAGCACCGCACACAGCAGCGCCACACCGCTGGCCAGCAGGGCAAAGGTCAGAAAGTCGAGTTTTTCAAAGGTTTTGAAGCGGTCGCCCGGCGGCAGCTTGAGCAGGAACACGCAGCCCAGGCAGATCAGCGCCATGCCCAACTCAAACAGGTACAGGCCGCGCCATTCGGCGATTTGCAGCAGGTCTTCGGAAAACAGCCGGGCCAGCGGCAGCGCCAGTTGCGAAGTGCCCAGGCCCAGTACCAAGGCTTTCAAGCGCCATTTGGCCGGGAACGCCTGCACCATGTAATACAGGCCCAGCGAACTCAACGCCGCGCCGACCATGCCGTGGGCCGCCCGCACGGCGATGGCCGAGCTCAGTTCGTTGACGAACAGATGCCCGAACGCGACCAGCGCATACAGCACTAGGAACACTTCGGTGAACGCCCGCAGGCCGAACTGTTGGCGGAACTTGACCAGCAACAGGTTCATGCACACGTTGGTCATGACATACGCGGCGGGCAGCCAGGCCATTTCGGCGGTGGTGGCGCCGAGGGCGCCTTGCAGATACGGCAGGTTGGCGATGACCAGCGCGTTACCCAAGCCACCAGTGATAGCAACCAGAATGCCCACCAGCGCAAAAGCCCAGCGCTTGTGCGTGGCGTGCAGCGGCGTGGACGGCGAGCCGGGCAGGCTCGGGCGCTCGTGGGGTTGCCAGTTGTGGGGGCTGTACTTGTCCATTCCGTGACCTTGGCGAAACCTGACTCAGGGACCAGTAAACCTGAGAGGAGTTCATCTTGCCATCACGGCGTTATGCCAGCGCCTTGAACAGCATGCCTGCCGCCACCACCGCGCACAGTCCCGCAAAGCCGACCTGCAAGGTGCGCGCCGGGATCACGGAACACAAGCGCCGCCCCGCCAGCATGCCGACGATGCTTGCGCCAATGAACACCCAGCCGGTGGGCATGATCGTGACCCCAGCCTGAAACGCGCCCACCACACCGATCAACGAGATCAGGCTGATGACCATTAACGAGGTGGCGACAATGCCGCGCATCTGCACGTCGGTCAGTTGCTTGAACGCCGGGACAATCAAAAAGCCGCCGCCCACGCCCAGCAACCCGGACACTGCGCCGGTCACCGCGCCCAGGGCGGCCAGGGTGGCGGAGCATTTGGCGGTCCAGGAAAAGCGCCCGGTGTGCTGGTCGAGCATGCAGTTCTTCTGGCCCCAGGAGGCGGCGCCATGGTCACTGGGCCCGGCCTCGGTTTTTTCCCGGCGCAGCATGCGCCAGGCCACCAGCACCATCAGCGCACTGAACAGGCCCATGAGCAGCATCTCGGGCAGTTGATGGGCCAGGTACACCCCCACCGGCGAAAACAGCGCGCCGAGCAATGCAATCAACAACGCCGCCCGATAGCGCACCAAACCGTGGCGCAGACCGTCGATGGCCCCGACAGCCGCCGCCGCGCCCACCGCGAACAGCGACACCGGCGCCGCCTGAGTCATGGTCAACCCCAGCCCCAACACCAGCGCCGGCACGCCAAGAATTCCGCCCCCGGCGCCGGTCAGCCCCATGACCAGCCCCATCAACCCGCCCAACACAGTGGCCAGCAGCATTTAATCCACCTTGGACAGACGGGTCAGCCATTCGCGGCCCTTGAGCATGCCGTTCCAGTAGAACCAGGGCAGCAACGTGGCCTTGAGAAACCACGCCGAACGCCGGGCCCGGGTGGGGTCCAGCGGGAACGTGGGCAACAGCTTGCCGCCGTAGCCGAACTCGGCCAGCACCACTTTGCCCTTCTCGACCGTCAATGGGCAGGAACCGTAGCCGTCGTACTTGAGCGGCATCGGCGCCTGTTTGCGCAGGGCCAGCAGGTTTTGCGCCACCACCACGATTTGCTTGCGCACCGCAGCGGCGGTCTTGGCGTTGGGGGTAGAGCACACGTCGCCCAGGCCGAAGATGTGCGGGTAGCGCGCATGCTGCAAGCTGTGGGGGTCGACCTCGCACCAACCGGCGGCGTCGGCCAGCGGGCTTTGGCGGATGAACTCGGGCGGGACTTGCGGCGGCACTACGTGCAGCAGGTCGAAGGTTTTTTCCTGGAGGGTGACGTTGCCGTCGGCGTCCTTGACCTCGAACCAGGCCTTGCGCGCCGGGCCGTCGACTTTCACCAGGTTGGAGTTGAACGCCAATTGCGCCGCGTATTTCTTGACGTACTGCATCAACGGCGGCACAAACGTCGGCACGCCAAACAGCACGGCCCCGGCCAGGTTGAATTCAACATTGATGTGCTTGAGCACGCCCTGCCGCAGCCAGTGGTCGCACGACAGGTACATCGCCTTTTGCGGCGCACCCGCGCATTTGATCGGCATGGCGGGCTGGGTGAAGATCGCCGTGCCGCCCTTGAGCTCGCGCACCTGTTGCCAGGTGTAGGCGGCGTGCTGGTAGGCGTAGTTGGAAGTCACGCCGTGCTGGCCGAGGGTGTCGGCCAGGCCTTCGATTTTTTCCCAGGCCAGGCGCAGGCCGGGGCACACGACCAGGTGCTGCCAGGTCACGCGTTGGCCGCTGTCGAGCACCAGGGTGCGTTCGTCCGGTTGCACTTGGGTGACGGCCGCCTGTACCCAGGTCACGCCATTGGGCAGCACGTCGGCCAGGGGCCGCACGGTTTTTTCCAGGTCATACGCGCCGCCACCCACGAGGGTCCAGGCGGGCTGGTAGTAGTGTTTGTCGCACGGTTCGATGAGGGTGATGTTCAGGTGGGGGTCGCGCTTGAGCAGGCTGGCCGCCAGGCCGATACCCGCCGAGCCGCCGCCGATGACAACGATGTCGCCACTGATGGTCGGTCCCCAGTGTTGGTCATTCATGGTCTTTGCCTTTTTATCGTGAGTGCACACAAGAGGCGCTGCCGGATAGCGTCACGCCCAGCTTTTCATCACCGCGCCGCAGTACAGGCCGGACAGCGTCTTCATCACTTGAATCACTTCGTGGCTGGCCAAGCCGTAGAAAATGTATTTGCCTTCACGGCGGGTGGCCACCAGGCCTTCGTCACGCAGGATGCCCAACTGTTGCGACAGGGTGGGCTGGCGCACGCCGGTCATGGTTTCCAGCTCGCCCACGTTACGCTCGCCCTGGGTCAACTGACAGAGGATCAACAACCGGTCTTCGTTGGCCAGGGCCTTGAGCAAGGTGCAGGCCTTGGAGGCCGAGGCACGCAGTTGGGCGACTTCGCCTTCACTCAGGGTAGATTCCATTTGCTTGGCGCTCTCTGTGTCACTTAAGCTGAAAACATTATGTGTAAACGTAAAGTGATTGTAACCACTTATTTTCAGGATCGGGGACCGTCCTCATGCCAGCGTTGATTCAAGCCTTTCTGGACGACGCGTCGTCGACCTACACCTACGTCATCTACGAAACCGACGGCGGCGCCTGTGCCATTGTCGACTCGGTGCTCGACTACGACCCGGCGGCAGGCCGCACCCGCACGGACGGGGCCGACCGCGTGATCGCCTTCGTGCGCGAGCACCGCCTCAAGGTGCAGTGGCTGCTGGAAACCCACGCCCATGCCGATCACCTGTCCGCCGCGCCCTATTTGCGCAAGCACTTGGGCGGCAAGATTGCGATCGGCCAGGCCATTCGCCAGGTCCAGGGCGTGTTCAAGCAACTGTTCAATCTTGAGCCTGAGTTTTGCGTGGATGGCTCGCAGTTCGACCACCTGTTCGCGCCCGACGAAGTCTTTCACATCGGCCAGCTGACGGCCCAGGCGCTGCATGTGCCCGGGCACACCCCCGCCGACATGGCGTACGTGATCGAAGGCCAGTTGATTCTGGTGGGCGACACGCTGTTCATGCCCGACGTGGGCACCGCCCGCTGCGACTTCCCCGGCGGCGATGCGCGCCAGTTGTATGCCTCGATGCGCAAACTGCTGGCCTTCGCGCCGCAAACCCAGCTGTACGTGTGCCACGACTACCCCCCCGAAGGCCGCGCGGCCCGCTGCATGACCACCGTGGCCGAGCAGCGCGCGGGCAACATTCATGTGCATGACGGGGTCGATGAAGCCGCGTTCGTGCAGATGCGCACCCAGCGCGACGCAGGGCTGGGCATGCCGACCTTGTTGCTGCCGGCGATCCAGGTGAATGTGCGGGCGGGCAATCTGCCCGCCGCGGAAGACAACGGCGTGACGTACCTCAAGATCCCGCTCAACCAGCTTTGAGGGCCGGCGCCCGGCACGTCGGGAACCTGCGGGTCATTGGCCCAGGCTGATGCCATTGGCTGGCAGGGGTAGCGCCGTTTTATAGCGCACTTGCTTGAGCGCAAAGCTGGAGCGGATATTCGCAACGCCCGGCACCTTGGTCAGAAAACTCATCATGAAATGCTCCAGCGCCTGGATCGACGGCACCAGCACGCGGATCAGGTAGTCCGGGTCCCCGGCCATCAGGTAGCACTCCATCACCTCCGGCCGGTCGGCGATCGCGCCTTCAAACTGTTGCAGCGCCAGTTCGTTCTGTTTTTCCAGGCTGACGTGAATGAACACGTTCACGTGCAGCCCCAACAGGTCGGCGTCCAGCAGCGTCACCTGGTCACGAATCAGACCCAATTCTTCCATCGCCTTGACCCGGTTGAAACACGGCGTGGGCGACAGGTTCACCGAGCGGGCCAGGTCGGCGTTGGTGATGCGGGCATTCTCCTGCAAGGCGTTGAGAATGCCGATATCGATACGGTCCAGTTTACGCATGAGACAAAATCACCTGTTTATTATGTTTATGCAGTTTTTTTATCCCCAATTGATCCTCAGTGCAATCAAACACAGAAAAATATTCTTCAAGCCCCCGCCTATGATTGTTGTAGGACAAGAATTCTTCTACCCGAAGACGGACTGTCAGCTAGCGCGCCCATTACAAGAAATTCACAAGATCGAGCGTAGAAGCCATGACCCAGCAGTACGACCCCCTGCGCCTGCACGTCCCTGAACCCTCGGGCCGGCCCGGCTGCAAAACCGACTTCACGTACCTGCGTCTCACCGACGCGGGCACCGTGCGCAAACCCCCTATCGATGTAGAACCGGCCGACACCGCCGACCTCGCCCGTGGCCTGATCCGCGTGCTCGACGACCAGGGCCAGGCTCTGGGCCCCTGGGCCGAAGGCGTGCCGGTGCAGGTCCTGCGCAGCGGCCTGCGCGCCATGCTCAAGACGCGCATTTTCGACAACCGCATGGTGGTGGCCCAGCGCCAGAAAAAAATGTCGTTCTACGTGCAGAGCCTGGGCGAGGAAGCCATCGGCAGCGCCCAGGCCCTGGCCTTGAACATCGACGACATGTGCTTCCCCACCTACCGCCAGCAAAGCATCCTGATGGCCCGCGAAGTGCCGCTGGTGGACCTGATCTGCCAACTGCTGTCCAACGAGCGCGACCCGCTCAAGGGCCGCCAGTTGCCGATCATGTACTCGGTGAAAGAGTCGGGGTTCTTCACTATTTCCGGCAACCTCGCCACCCAATTCGTACAGGGCGTGGGCTGGGGCATGGCCTCGGCGATCAAGGGCGACACCAAGATCGCCTCGGCCTGGATCGGCGACGGCGCCACCGCTGAGTCGGACTTCCACACCGCCCTCACCTTCGCCCACGTGTACCGCGCGCCGGTGATTCTCAACGTGGTGAACAACCAATGGGCGATTTCCACCTTCCAGGCCATCGCCGGTGGTGAAGCCACCACCTTTGCCGGGCGCGGCGTGGGCTGCGGCATCGCCTCCCTGCGCGTCGACGGCAATGACTTTATCGCGGTGTACGCCGCCTCGGCCTGGGCCGCCGAACGAGCGCGCCGTAACCTGGGCCCCACGCTGATCGAATGGGTCACTTACCGTGCGGGCCCGCACTCCACCTCTGACGACCCGTCCAAGTACCGGCCCGCCGATGACTGGAGCCACTTCCCGCTGGGCGACCCGATTGCGCGTCTCAAGCAGCACCTGATCCGCGAGGGCCACTGGTCTGAAGAGGAACACGCGCGCGTCAGCGCTGAACTTGAAGCCGATGTGATCGCGGCACAAAAAGAAGCCGAACAGTACGGCACCCTCGCCGGTGGGCAGATTCCAAGCGCCGCCACCATGTTCGAAGACGTTTACAAAGAGATGCCGGAGCACTTGAAGCGCCAGCGTCAGGAGTTGGGGATCTGACATGAACGATCACAACAACAGCATCGAGCTGGACACCGCCATGACCACCACCACGATGACCATGATCCAGGCCCTGCGTTCGGCCATGGACGTGATGCTCGAGCGTGACAACGACGTGGTGGTGTTCGGCCAGGACGTTGGTTATTTCGGCGGCGTGTTCCGTTGCACCGAAGGCCTGCAAAACAAGTACGGCACCTCGCGGGTGTTTGACGCGCCGATTTCCGAAAGCGGCATTATCGGCGTGGCCGTGGGCATGGGCGCCTATGGCCTGCGCCCGGTGGCCGAGATTCAATTCGCCGACTACGTGTACCCCGCCACCGACCAGATCATCTCGGAAGCGGCGCGCCTGCGTTACCGCTCGGCCGGCCAGTTCACCGCGCCGTTGACCATGCGCATGCCCTGCGGCGGCGGCATCTATGGCGGCCAGACCCACAGCCAGAGCATCGAGGCGGTGTTCACCCAGGTGTGCGGCCTGCGCACGGTGATGCCGTCCAACCCCTATGACGCCAAGGGCCTGCTGATTGCCTCCATCGAGAACGATGACCCGGTGATCTTCCTGGAACCCAAGCGCCTGTATAACGGCCCGTTCGATGGCCACCACGACCGGCCCGTCACCCCGTGGTCCAAACACCCCCAGGCGCAAGTACCGGACGGCTACTACACCGTGCCCCTGGACGTGGCCGCCATCGCCCGCCCGGGTGAGGCGGTGACCGTGCTGACCTACGGCACCACCGTGTATGTGTCGCAAGTGGCCGCCGAAGAAACCGGCATCGACGCCGAAGTCATCGACCTGCGCAGCCTGTGGCCGCTGGACCTGGACACCATCGTCAAGTCGGTGAAAAAGACCGGCCGCTGCGTGGTGGTGCACGAAGCCACGCGCACCTGCGGGTTTGGCGCCGAGCTGGTGTCGCTGGTGCAGGAACACTGCTTCCACTACCTGGAAGCGCCGATCGAACGCGTCACCGGCTGGGACACCCCCTACCCGCACGCGCAAGAGTGGGCGTATTTCCCAGGCCCGTCCCGAGTGGGCGCGGCGTTGAAACGGGTCATGGAGGTCTGAATGGGCACGCACGTTATCAAGATGCCGGACATTGGCGAAGGCATCGCAGAAGTCGAATTGTCGGTGTGGCACGTAAAGGTCGGCGACCTGGTGGTTGAAGACCAGGTGCTGGCGGATGTGATGACCGACAAGGCGATGGTGGACATTCCATCGCCGGTGCACGGCAAGGTGATTGCCCTCGGTGGCGACCCGGGTGAGGTCATGGCGGTGGGCAGTATTTTGATCAGCATCGAGGTGGAAGGCGCGGGCAATGCCAAGGACGCGCCCGTCGCGGCGCCGGTGAAAGCCGCGCCCGCCCCCACGGTGCCAACCCTGCCGGTGGCTGCCCCAAGCACGCCTGTGGCCGTTCAAGCGCCGGTCCGCCCGCTGGCCTCCCCCGCCGTGCGCAAGCACGCGCTGGATGCCGGTATTCAGTTGCGCCTGGTGCAGGGGTCGGGCCCTGCCGGGCGAATTTTGCATGAAGACCTTGACGCGTACCTGCAACAAGGCCGCGCGAAGGCCCAGGTGTCGGCCAACCCGTACACCGAACGCCACGACGAAGCGCAGATCCCGGTGATCGGCATGCGCCGCAAGATCGCCCAGCGCATGCAGGACGCCACCCGGCGCGCCGCGCATTTCAGCTACGTGGAAGAAATCGACGTGACCGCCCTCGACGAGCTGCGCGTGCACCTCAACGAGAAACACGGCGCCAGCCGCGGCAAGTTGACCCTGCTACCGTTCATCGTGCGGGCCATGGTGGTGGCCTTGCGGGACTTCCCGCAGATCAACGCCCGCTATGACGACGAAGCGCAGGTGATCACCCGCCTGGGCGCAGTGCACGTGGGCGTCGCCACGCAAAGCGACGTGGGCCTGATGGTGCCGGTGGTGCGCCACGCCGAGGCCCGCAGCCTGTGGAGCACCGCGCAGGAAATCGGCCGCCTGGCCACCGCCGCGCGCAACGGCAAGGCCAGCCGCGACGAGTTGTCGGGCTCGAGCATCACCCTGACCAGCCTCGGCGCGCTGGGCGGCATTGTCAGCACCCCGGTGCTCAACCTGCCGGAAGTGGCGATTGTGGGCGTGAACCGGATTGTCGAGCGGCCCATGGTGATCAAGGGCCAGATCGTGGTCCGCAAGATGATGAACCTCTCCAGCTCCTTCGATCACCGCGTGGTCGACGGCATGGACGCGGCGCAATTCATCCAGGCCGTGCGCGGCCTGCTCGAACAACCCGCCAGCCTGTTTCTGGAGTAAGGCATGAGTCAGATTCTGAACACCACGCTGCTGATCATCGGCGGCGGCCCCGGCGGTTACGTGGCCGCCATTCGCGCCGGGCAACTGGGCATCCCGACCATCCTGATAGAAGGCCAGGCCCTGGGCGGCACCTGCCTGAACATCGGTTGCATCCCGTCCAAGGCCCTGATTCATGTGGCCGAACAGTTTCAGCACACGCTGCACCACAGCCAGGGTTCGCCGTTGGGCATCGAGGTGGCGGCGCCTCGCCTGGACATCCCCACCAGCGTGGCCTGGAAAGACGGCATCGTCGATCGCCTGACCAGCGGCGTCGCCGCGCTGCTGAAAAAACACAAGGTGCAGGTGATTCACGGCTGGGCCAAGGTCATCGACGGCAAGCACGTCGAGGTGGACGGCCAGCGTATCCAGTGCGAGCACCTGCTGCTGGCCACGGGCTCCAAAAGCGTCAACCTGCCGATGCTGCCGGTGGGCGGGCCGATCATCTCGTCCACCGAGGCCCTGGCGCCCACGCACGTGCCCAAGCGGCTGATCGTGGTCGGCGGCGGGTACATTGGGCTGGAGCTGGGCATCGCCTATCGCAAGCTCGGTGCCGAGGTGAGCGTGGTGGAAGCGCAAGAACGCATCCTGCCCGCCTACGACGCGGAATTGACGCAGCCGGTGGCCGAGTCGCTCAAGCAATTGGGCGTGAAGGTGTACCTCAAGCACAGCGTCACCGGCTTTGAAGGCAACGCGCTGCAGGTGCGGGACCCCAGCGGTGACACCCTGTCACTGGACACCGACCAGGTGCTGGTGGCCGTGGGCCGCAAACCCAACACCCAAGGCTGGAATCTTGAGGCCCTGAACCTTGAGATGAACGGTGCGGCGATCAAGATCGACCACCGCTGCCAGACCAGCATGCGCAATGTGTGGGCCATCGGCGACGTGAGCGGCGAACCCATGCTGGCGCACCGGGCGATGGCCCAAGGCGAGATGGTGGCCGAGCTGATCAGCGGTAAACACCGCGAATTCAACCCGGCCGCGATCCCGGCGGTGTGCTTCACCGACCCGGAAGTGGTGGTGGTCGGCAAAACCCCGGACCAGGCCAAGGCAGAGGGGCTGGACTGCCTCGTGTCGAGCTTTCCGTTCGCGGCCAATGGCCGGGCGATGACCCTGGAATCCAAGACCGGCTTCGTACGGGTGGTGGCGCGCCGTGACAATCACCTGATTCTCGGCTGGCAAGCCGTCGGGGTGGGCGTGTCGGAATTGTCCACAGCCTTTGGCCTGAGCCTGGAAATGGGCGCGCGCCTGGAAGACGTGGCAGGCACCATCCACGCCCACCCGACCCTGGGCGAAGCCGTGCAGGAAGCCGCGCTGCGGGCGTTGGGGCACGCCTTGCACCTTTGAAGGGGGTGCGGACACACCGGGGAATGAAGTATTGTTGCGCCCATCCAGAAAAAAACCGACAAGCCTGCCTTCGACCAGGCGGTTGACCAGAGATAGAGGGTGTCATGGGTAACGAAAGCATTAATTGGGACAAGCTGGGTTTTGACTACATCAAGACCGACAAACGTTTTCTCCAGACCTGGAAAGACGGCGCCTGGCAAGAAGGCACCCTGACCGAAGACAACACGCTGCACATCAGCGAAGGCTCCACCGCGCTGCACTACGGCCAGCAGTGCTTCGAGGGGCTCAAGGCCTACCGTTGCAAGGACGGCTCGATCAACCTGTTCCGCCCGGACCAGAACGCAGCCCGCATGCAGCGCAGCTGCGCCCGCCTGCTGATGCCGCACGTACCCACCGAAGACTTCATCGAAGCCTGTAAGGCCGTGGTACGCGCCAACAAGCGCTTCATCCCGCCGTACGGCAGCGGTGGCGCGCTGTACCTCCGCCCGTTCGTGATCGGCACCGGTCATAACATCGGCGTGCGCACTGCGCCCGAGTTCATCTTCTCGGTGTTCGCAATCCCGGTCGGCGCCTACTTCAAGGGCGGCCTGGTGCCGCACAACTTCGCCATCTCCAGCTTCGACCGCGCCGCGCCCAACGGCACCGGTGCCGCCAAGGTCGGTGGCAACTACGCCGCCAGCCTGATGCCGGGCTCGGAAGCCAAAAAAGCTGGTTTTGCCGACGCCATCTATCTGGACCCGGCCACCCACTCCAAAATCGAGGAAGTGGGTTCCGCCAACTTCTTCGGCATCACCCATGACGACCAGTTCATCACGCCAAAATCGGCCTCGGTACTGCCCGGCATAACCCGCCTGTCGCTGATGGAACTGGCCGGCTCGCGCCTGGGCCTCAAAGTGGTCGAGGGCGACGTGCTCATCGACCAACTGGACCAATTCAAGGAAGCCGGCGCCTGCGGCACTGCCGCTGTGATCTCGCCGATCGGCGGCATTGAGTACAACGGCAAACTGCACGTGTTCCACAGCACCACCGACGTCGGCCCAGTGACCCAGAAGCTCTACAAAGAGCTGACCGGGGTACAGACCGGCGACGTGGAAGCGCCAGCGGGTTGGATCGTCAAGGTCTAAGACCTGCACCACCCACCACCAGAAACCCGCCCATCCGGCGGGTTTTCTCGTTCAGGACCTCATGAGCGGACGTGGCCTGCGCCAGGTCGCGAAGCGGCTACACCCCTTGCAACCGTGCTTCAGGACGCCGCCCCACCCGCGCCGACACTCGCCGGTCCTGCGATTTTTTTACCAGCCCGTGCTCCAATCTGCTTCGCCTGCCCGTCGCGCTGTTTGCCGGTGCGGGCCTCGCTGATCAACCCCGGGATCAACTTGCCCTCCGGCAGGTTTTTCCAGAAACGGCTCGGCAGGTGCCCTTGCATGACTTTGGGGTTCAAGCGCGCCGGGTTGAAGATATGGCTGTAGTAGGTCAGCCACATGGCGCCGTGCGGGTCTTCGATGGTCTGGGCCAGTTGTTGCCACTCCAGGGGGCAGCGTCGGTGGTGGGTCAGCGTTTCGCCGTCGTAATACACCCCATCCAGCGGTGTGGCGATCATCCAGCGGTGGCGCCCCATGCGCCCCACAAAATGCTGGCTGGCCGATTTGAGGATGTCGTGAGCCGGTTCGTGCCAGGCCACATACTCCGGCAGTTGCACACCCGCCTGCGCTGGCACGGCGATAAACCGCAGGAACGCGTGCAAATGATGAGCCTCGCGGCTCACCTGTTTGATGCGCCGCTGCAATTCGCTGCCCAGCTTGTCACCGGCGAGCATCGCCGTGCGGTCGCCGTGGCTCACCCGCCACAACACCTCGTACAACAGGCTCCAGCGCTGTTCGCCGTGATAACAGGCCGCTTGCTCCAGCAGTTCGAGCAAGGCCTTGGGAATACGCGCCTGAAACGGCCCGCACTCGGCCGGGTACTGCTCGTCGGACGCAAACAGGTCCGCCACTTGCGCCACGCCCCAGCTCACCCGGCTCGGGTCCACCTGATGGCTGAGCAGCCAACGCGCCTGCTCGCGCCAGGTGCCGAACAGGTTGTCGCAATCGAGGCTGATCATCCCCACAACCCCATTTGCTGGGGCTGCGGGCGATCGCGCAGTTGTTCGCGCAGCAACACGCTGGAGCTCTCGGCCTGCTGGGGGTGGTAATCGCTGGTGATGAAAAACGGCTTGGCCTTGCCCAGCACGCAGCGCATGCGGGCCACGTCTTCAAAGCGGATGCGACGTTCACGGCGCAGGTCCACCAGGCGCTGGGTGGTACGCAGGCCGATCCCCGGAATGCGGGCGATCAGCGTTGGCTCCGCGCGGTTCAGGTCCAGCGGGAACACCTCGCGGTGTGCCAGCGCCCAGGCCAGCTTGGGGTCGATGTCCAGGTCCAGGTGGCCCGGCCCCTTGAGTAATTCATTGGCGCTGAAGCCGTAGCTGCGCAGCAGAAAATCGGCCTGGTACAAGCGGTGTTCGCGCATCAACGGCGGCGCGGCCAGCGGTACGCTCTTCGGGCTGTTGGGGATGGGGCTGAACGCCGAGTAATAGACCCTGCGCAATTTGAAGTTGCCATACAGCGCCTCGGCGCCATGAAGGATGGTGCTGTCGTCGGTGTCATCCGCGCCGACGATCATCTGCGTGCTCTGCCCCGCTGGCGCAAACCTGGGCGCGCGCGGCTCATTACGGACGGTCTGCTCGCCCGTGTAGATGGTGTTCATCGCCTGCTTGATCGAGCCAATCTGTTTTTCCGGGGCCAGGGTTTGCAGGCTTTTGTCGGTGGGCAACTCGATGTTCACGCTCAGGCGATCGGCATACCGCCCCGCCTCGGCGATCAGCGCCGGGTCGGCCTCGGGGATGGTCTTGAGGTGGATGTAGCCGCGAAAGCCGTGCGCTTCGCGCAGCAGTTTGGCCACCCGCACCAGCTGTTCCATGGTGTAGTCAGCCGAGCGGATGATGCCGGAGCTCAGAAACAGCCCGCTCACGCAATTGCGCCGATAGAAATCCAGGGTGAGGGTCACCACCTCCTCCGGGCTGAAACGCGCCCGGGGCACGTCGCTGGAGCGGCGGTTGACGCAGTATTGGCAGTCGTAAAGACAGAAGTTGGTGAGCAACACCTTGAGCAGCGACACGCAGCGCCCATCGGGGGTGTAACTGTGGCAGATCCCCATGCCGTCGGTAGAACCCAGCCCCGCCTTGCCCTCGGAGCTGCGCTTGGGCGCGCCGCTGCTGGCGCAGGACGCGTCGTACTTGGCGGCGTCGGCGAGAATGCTGAGTTTTTCAATCAACTGCATGGGAGCTACCGAATACTGTTTTTTTGTACAGTATAGGAGCCCGGTGCAAGCTGCAAGCCTGAAACCTCAAGCCTGCAGCGGGCGGCGCCAGCCAGGCTTGCTCAGCTGGCGGTGGCCAGTAGCAGGTCGTGTAGGGAGCGGCCCTGGCCGCGGCGGCGGTCGTGGTCGTGGAGCGAGGCGGCGATTTCATCGGCGCGGATCGGCAATATCGACAGCAGCGTGTCGCTCAAACCATGGCTGGCCTGGCTGAAACCCTGGATGTAGATACCGGCTTTGCAACGCTCGTCGGTGACGATGCGGTAATCGCGGCTCACCTCAAATTCGCCCATGTAGGTGCGCAGCGGCTCAAGCAATTGGCGGTGGGCCTGGCGCTCATAGCCGGTGGCCAGTACCACGGCGTCGTAGTGGCCCAGGGTGTTTTCGCCCGTCGCGTTGTTGCGCAGCGTCAACTCGACACCCAGCGGCCCGGCCACGGCTTTTTCCACGGTGGTCATGGTGCGGAACGCATGGCGGGCGATGCCGGAGACTTTCTGGCGATAGAAAATGCCATAGATGCGCTCGATCAGGTCCAGGTCCACCACCGAATAGTTGGTGTTCTGGTACTCGTTGACCAGCCGCTCGCGCTCGCTGCCGGCCTGCTGGAACACCAGGTCGGTGAACGCCGGCGAGAACACTTCGTTGACGAACGGGCTGTCATCGGCAGGTTTGAGCGCCGAACCGCGCAAGATCATGTCGACCTGCACCGACGGGTAGCTGTCATTCAAATCGATAAAGGCTTCGGCGGCGCTCTGGCCACCGCCAATGATCGCGATGCGCATCGGCTTGCCGTCCACGCACGGCTGCTTGGCCATTTGCGCCAGGTACTGGGAGTGGTGGAACACCCGTGCATCGTCCTTGAGCGCCTTGAACGACTCCGGAACCCGCGGCGTGCCGCCAGCGCTGACCACCACCGAGCGAGTGGTGCGCACGTGCTGCTCGCCGTGGGTATCGCGGGAAATCACCCGCAACGCTTCAACTTGCTGCTGGTGCAGGATCGGCTCGATGGCCAGCACTTCCTCACCGTAGCGGCTCTGCGCCTGGAACTGCCCGGCGACCCAGCGCAGGTAGTCGTTGAACTCCATGCGGCACGGGTAAAAAGTGCCCAGGTTGATGAAGTCCACCAGACGGCCATGGGCCTTCAGGTAATTGACGAACGAGTACGGGCTGGTGGGGTTGCGCAAGGTCACCAGGTCTTTGAGGAACGAGATCTGCAATTCGCTCTGGGTGACCAGGGTATTGCCGTGCCAGCGGTAGTCGGCCTGCTTGTCGAGAAACAGCACGTCGAGTTTGCCCTGGGCCTTTTCGCGCTCCTGCAGGGCGATGGCCAGCGCCAGGTTCGAAGGGCCGAAGCCAATACCGATCAGGTCGTGAACCGCGGGCGATGCAATTGCCTGTGTCATTCCAGTGTCCTCTGGATAAGCCCCGGGGCAGTGGGGCGGAAAAACCGCAGAGACCTGAAGGCAGCTCAACAGGTCGTGTGTTGATAGGAGACGAGGACAGTGAAAAAAAATTTAGCCACAGGCTGTTTCGGCGCACCGGCTCAGTGCGCGTCCCACTCGCGCATCCGCACGCGGCAGTGCTTCATGGCGTTGACGATGTGTTTTTCTACCAGGGCGCGGGAGATGCACAGGCGTTCGGCGATCTGCACGTGCGACAGGCCATCGAGCTTGCGCAAAAGAAAACTGTCGCGGCACAACGCCGGCAGCTCGGCCAGTGCGCGGTCGAGCATGTCCACCTGTTGACCGTGGTCGAAGCTTGCGTGGGGCGAGGCCGTGGAAAACCGTTCCTCGCTGTCCAGCACTTCCAGCGGTTCGCTCTGGCGCACGGCATTGCGCCGATGGCCGTCGATCACCAGGTTCAACGCGGTGCGGTACAGAAACGCGCGCGGCTGGTCGATGGGGGTGTCGCTGGAGCGCTCCAGCACCCGCACATACGCGTCATGCACCACATCTTCGGCCACCTGACGGTTGCCCAGCTTGGCATTGAGAAAACACACCAGCTCGCGATAGTAGCTTTCCAACATGACTCCCCACCGCCCGCGAGGCGGCCCCAGGCCCTTGCGTGCAGAAAATGACAGTTGATCGGTGCCGCCCACCATGATGGCAGTTTGCACGGATGCAATTTATAGTAATTCTCATCTACTTTTAAAGAAGACTTCACGTCAAAACGCTTTTTTTTACTTGTTGTACCTGTAACTGCATATTTTTCGGGCTAAATTCCCACGCATTGACCTCGTTTACCTCACAGCCTCCCGCTCCTTGCGGTCCGATTTTTCCCGGCTGGAACCCAAGCATGAAACGCCCTCGCCCTGCCCGACGCGCCCTGCTTGTGGTCGCGTGCCTGATCCCCGTCATCGCTGTTGCCGCCTGGCAGGCCCTGCCGTCGGGCCGTGACCAGCTGGCCACCGTCACCGTGACCCGTGGCGACATCGAAAGCAGCGTCACCGCCCTAGGCACCCTGCAACCCCGGCGCTACGTAGACGTGGGCGCGCAAGCCTCCGGGCAGATCCGCAAGATCCATGTGGAGGCTGGCGATCAGGTCAAGGAAGGCCAACTGCTGGTCGAAATCGACCCGTCCACGCAACAGGCCAAGCTCGACGCCAGCCGCTACGCCATCGAAAACCTGCAAGCCCAGTTGCAAGAGCAAAAAGCCCTGCACGCCCTGGCGCGGCAGAAATACCAACGCCAGCAGCGCCTGGCCAGCGGCAACGCCACCCGTGAAGAAGACGTGCAAACCGCCCGGGCCGAGCTCAGCGCCACCCAGGCACGGGTCGACATGTTTGTGGCGCAGATCGGCCAGGCCAGGGCCAGCCTGCGCAGCGACGAAGCCGAGCTTGGCTACACGCGCATTTACGCGCCCATGAGCGGCACCGTGGTGGCGGTGGACGCACGCGTCGGCCAGACCCTCAATGCCCAGCAGCAAACCCCGCTGATCCTGCGCATCGCCAAACTGTCGCCCATGACCGTATGGGCCGAAGTCTCGGAAGCCGACATCGGCCACGTCAAACCCGGCATGAACGCCTACTTCACCACCTTGAGCGGTGCCGGACGGCGCTGGACGAGCACCGTGCGGCAGATCTTGCCGGTGCCGCCCAAGCCGTTGAATGAAACCGCCCAAGGCAGCGGCAGCCCCAGCAGTTCGAGCAAGAGCGGCACCGGCCGGGTGGTGCTCTACACGGTGTTACTGGACGTGGACAACAGCGACAACACCCTGATGGCCGACATGACCGCCCAGGTGTTTTTTGTCGCCAGCAGCGTCAAGAACGCCCTCACCGCCCCGGTCGCCGCCCTGCAAGGTTCGGCCCATGCCGAGCGGCAAATCGCCCGGGTGGTGGCTAAAAACGGTGACATCGAGCAACGCGAGATCCGCCTGGGCATCAGCGACCGCCTGCGCGTGCAGGTGCTGGACGGCCTGAGCGAGGGTGAACACCTGCTGATCGGCCCCGCCCGCGGCAACGGGGGTTGATGTGACCACCCCGTTGATCGAACTCAAGGGCATCCGCAAATCCTACGGCGGCGGCGACAGCCCGCAGGTAGACGTGCTGCGCGGCGTGGACCTGGCGATTCACGCCGGGGAATTCGTGGCGATTGTCGGCGCGTCCGGGTCCGGCAAGTCCACGTTGATGAATATCCTCGGCTGCCTGGACCGCCCCAGCGAAGGCCAGTACCTGTTCGCCGGGGAAAACGTCGCGCACCTGGACAGCGACGCCCTCGCCTGGCTGCGTCGCGAGGCCTTCGGGTTTGTGTTTCAGGGCTACCATTTGATCCCGTCCGGTTCGGCCCAGGAAAACGTCGAAATGCCGGCGATCTACGCCGGTATCAGCGCCGCCGAGCGCCACGCCCGCGCCAGCGCCCTGCTCACGCGCCTGGGGTTGGCCGAGCGCACCGGCAACCGCCCGCACCAATTGTCGGGCGGGCAACAGCAACGGGTATCCATCGCCCGGGCGTTGATGAACGGCGGCCACATCATTCTGGCCGACGAACCCACCGGCGCCCTTGACAGCCACAGCGGCGCCGAGGTCATGAGCCTGCTCGACGAGCTCGCCAGCCAGGGCCACGTGGTCATCCTGATTACCCACGACCGCGAAGTGGCGGCCCGCGCCCAGCGCATCATCGAAATCCGCGACGGCCAGATCATCAGCGACAGCGCCCAGGGCAGCGCCCCACCCGTGGCCGCTGGCGGTGCACTGCAAGCGGTGGAGTTGCGCCAGCGCCTGGTCGACGGCGCCGAACACAACGGCGCCTGGAAAGCCGAACTGCTGGACGCGGTGCACGCGGCCTGGCGGGTGATGTGGATCAACCGCTTTCGCACCGCCCTGACGTTGCTCGGCATTGTCATCGGCGTGGCCTCCGTGGTGGTGATGCTGGCGGTGGGCGAAGGCAGCAAGCGCCAGGTCATGGCGCAGATGGGCGCCTTTGGCTCCAACATCCTCTACGTGGGCGGCTCGGCGCCCAACCCGCGAACGCCGCGCGGCGTCATCACCCTGAACGATGTGGCCGCCATCGCCGCGCTGCCCCAGGTCAAGCGCATCATGCCGGTCAACGGCGCCGAGGCGGGGGTGCGCTTTGGCAACGTCGATCACCTGGCGTATGTGGGCGGCAACGACACCAACTTCCCGGCGATTTTCAACTGGCCAGTGGTCGAAGGCAGTTACTTCACCGAAGCCGACGAGCGCAACGGCGCCACCGTGGCCGTGATCGGCAAGCGCGTGCGCGACAAGCTGTTCAAGGACGGGCTGAACCCCATCGGCCAATACATCCTGATCGAAAACGTGCCGTTCCAGGTGGTGGGCGTGCTCGCCGAAAAAGGCTCCAGCTCCGGCGACAAAGACAGCGACGACCGCGTCGCCATCCCCTACAACGCCGCCAGCGTGCGCCTGTTCGGCAGCTACAACCCCGAATACGTGGTCATCGCCGCCGCCGATGCCCGTGATGTGCGCAACGCCGAAGTGGCGATCAACGACCTGCTGCTGCGCCTGCACAACGACAAGCACGATTTTGAGCTGACCAACAACGCCGCGATGATCCAGGCCGAGGCCCGCACCCAAAACACCCTTTCGCTGATGCTGGGCTCGATTGCCGCCATTTCGCTGCTGGTGGGCGGCATCGGCGTGATGAACATCATGTTGATGACCGTGCGCGAGCGCACCCGTGAGATCGGTATCCGCATGGCCACCGGCGCCCGCCAGCGCGACATCCTGCGCCAGTTTCTCACCGAGGCGGTGATGCTGTCGGTGGTCGGCGGCCTGTGCGGCGTGGCCTTGGCCCTGCTGGTGGGCGGCGTGCTGGTGCTGGCCAAGGTGGCCGTGCAGTTTTCCCTGCCGGCGGTGCTGGGCGCCTTTGGCTGCGCGCTGGTCACCGGTGTTGTATTCGGCTTCATGCCCGCCCGCAAAGCGGCCCGGCTCGATCCAGTCAAGGCGTTGACCCGTGAATAAACCTTCGTTCTACCTGCCGCTCCTAGGCCTGCTGCTCTCGGCCTGCAGCGGCACGCCCGCCGGTACAGACGCGCCGCTCGTGGTGCCCACGGCCTGGCAATTCGCCGAGCGCGACGCAGCCCAGGCCGTCAACCAACAGTGGTGGACGCAGTTCGCAAGCCCACAGCTCGACCGCCTGATCGAACAGGCGCGGCGCGACAGTTTCGACGTGGCCGCCGCCACCGCACGGGTGCGCCAGGCCCAGGCCAGCGCCGTGATCGCTGGCGCGCCGCTGTTGCCCCAGGTGCAATTGGACCTCAGCGCCAGCCGTGAAAAACTGCTGCGCGGCGCCGGTAACGCCGACCTCGATGCCAACGCAGACAACCACACCGTCAACAGCTACGGCGCCAACTTCACCGCCAGCTACGAGCTGGACTTCTGGGGCGCCCGCACCGCCGCCCGTGACAGCGCCCTGCACACCCTGCGCGCCAGCGAGTTCGACCGAGCCACGGTGGAACTCACCGTGCTCAGCAACGTCGCAGACCGCTACGCGCAAACCCTGGCAGCACGTGAACGCCAACGCATCGCCGAACGCAACCTGGCCAATGCCCGCCAAGTGCTGGGCGTGGTGCAGACCCGCTACGACGCCGGCGCCGCCACCGCGCTGGAACTGGCCCAACAAAGCAGCCTGGTGGCCGGCCAGCAACGGCAATTGCCGCTGATCCAGCAACAGGCCGAAGACGCGCAAATCACCCTTGCCGCCCTGCTTGGCCAGCCGGTGCAAGCCGTCGACCTGGGCGACGAGCCCTTCCAGGCGCTGCGCTGGCCCAGCCTCGGCGCGGGCGTGCCAAGCGAGCTGCTGCGTCGGCGCCCGGACATCGCCCGGGCCGAAGCACAACTGGCGGCCGCGAGCGCCGACGTCACCGTCGCCCGCGCCGCGCTGCTGCCCACTGTCACCCTGGGGGCCACGGTGGGTTCAGGTGCCTACCAGGCCGCCGACCTGCTGCGCAGCCCGTTTTACACCCTCACCGCCGGGCTGATCGCCCCGGTCTTCAACAACGGCCGCCTGAGCGCCGAACGCGACAAGGCCAGCGCCCGCCAGCAAGAACTGCTGCACACCTACAGAGCCGCGATCATCAACGGCTTTGCCGACGTGGAAAAAGCCCTCAGCGCCATCACACGCCTGGACCAACAGCGCCACTGGCAAGCTGAGGAACTGCAAGCCGCGCAAAACGCCTTCCAGATTGCCCAGCGCCGCTACCAGGACGGCGCCGAAGATTGGCTGACCGTGCTCGACACCCAGCGCACGCTGTACGCGGCGCAAGACATGACGGTGCAACTGCGCCTGCAGCGGTTGCAGGCGAGCATTGCGTTGTACAAGGCGTTGGGGGGTGGGTGGGCGTCCCCCTGACGGGTAAAAATCCGTTTTCTCACAACCTGCATGCTCCCCTTCCTGCATTGCTTCGCTGTGTGCCTTGGTAAAAAGCCTCTCTGACTGAGACGGCTGGCCGGGTGCGCGGATGATCGACTTAAAAACCATGGCCCTCGTGGTCTTCACCGGCGTGCTCAGCCCCTGCGCCGAGGCCGTCGATAAATGGCCGCAATCGCCCATCGACTGGCAAGTGGACTGCCCACCGCTGCCCGGCCGGGCCCCCAACCCGCACGTACTGGCCCGCACCCAATGCGCCACCGTCACCGTCCCCCGCGACCACCAGGCCCCCGAACGCGGCAACCTGCACCTGACCCTCACCCGGGTCGGCGCCTTGCAGCCGCACAACCGCCTGGGTGTGGTGGTGGCACAACACAGCCGCGTGCCCCGCGGTGTACTCGCCGTGCACCTGGCCAGCCTGTGGCAGTACCACGACACGCCAGCCGACCGCACGCTGGCCAACCGCTACGACCTCATTGAGCTGAGCCCGCGCAACCTGGACGACGCGGCGCAGTTGGAACAGTCCGCCCGTGACCTGGAATTGGTGCGCACGCAATTGGCCGATGAGCAGTTCAACTACCTGGGCAGCGCCGACACGGCCCGGCTCGGCGTGCGTTATGCCCAGCTGTATCCCGGCCGGGTGAACCGCATGGTGCTGCTCGACAGCGACGCCCCTGCCGGCCCCTGGCTGCGGCTCAAGGGCGCGTATTGGCAAGGCACCGATGCCTGCCTGACGCAGGCGGTGGCGAATTACCTGGCCCAGGGCACGCGCGCCCGTTGCGGGGCCAACGCTGTCGCCGAGTAACCGTTTACGACCTTTATTGGCTGAAAACGACAGCCTTGATTGACGCCCCGGCGCCCGGCTCATTAAGTTGTATTAATCCGCATTAATACGATAAATCGACACCATGCTCAGCCGCCCCCTGCGACGCAAACGCCAAAAGCTTTCCGATGTGATCGTCGAGTCGGTCAAGCGCTCCATCGTCACTGACGCGCTCAAGCCCGGCGACCGCCTGCCCACCGAGCGCGAGCTGATGGAAAGCTTCCAGTGCTCCAAAGGCTCGGCCCGCGAGGCGCTCAAGGCGCTGGAAGTCGAAGGCCTGGTGAACACCCGCACCGGCCCCAGCGGCGGGGCCTACCTGAACCAGGCCGGCACGGAACCGGCGAGCCGGGCGTTGCGCAATTACCTGCACTTCCAGCACCTGGACGGCGAGCAGGTCTACCAGTTGCGCAAGGTCATCGAAGTGGAATTGGCGGTGTCGGTGCTGGGCCGTCTGAGCGAGGCCGACTACCAGGCCCTGCAAGACAACGTGGACTTTTGCAGCGCCCCCGAAGACAGCGAAGCCGGCCAACGCGAGCAGCGCATTGCCGAGCTGGAGTTTCACAACCTGCTGGCCCGGGCGTGCCCCAACCCGCTGCTGAGTTTCATGGCGCAATTTCTCAACGACTTGCTGCGCGACCTGGTGGTGCTGAAAAAAGCCTACAAGCCCAAGCGCAAGCAGTTCGACGCCGCCAACCTGGACTACCACAAGCAACTGCTGCTGGCGTTTCGCGCCAACGATGAAGCGGCGGTTCGCAGCCTGATGCATGAACACATGTGCGACGCCGAACACCACATGACCGCCCTGGAAGGCGAAGTCAGCCCGCACTTTTTGCTGGAGTTCGACCGCCACTGAAACACCCGCGTCCCCCAACCCAATAACAGGCCTGCCCACAGGCCCTGCTCCACCGTATCGCCCTTGCCGCTCCTGCCAATAAAACCACACAAAGGGAGTCACCCCATGCAGCGTCGTACGTTGTTGAAAGCCAGCCTCACCGCCGCAGCCGCCCTCAGCCTTCCGCTGAGCGTGCGGTCTGCGTTCGCCGCCGAGCCCTTTACCTTTTACGGCCTCAAGTCGATGTCCGGCGCGTTTGCCAGTTACGGCAAGTTCGCCGACATGGGCTCGCGCCTGGCCGTGGCCCAGTACCCCGAGGTGCTTGGCCGGCCGCTGAACTACAAGGTGATCGACACCGAAGGCAACGCCGGCAAAGCCGTGCGCAAGGTCCAGGAGGCCATCCAGCAAGACGGCGCGCGCTTCTTCCAGGGCTGCACGCTGTCGTCATCGGCACTGGCGGTGGCCAAGGAAGTGGCCAAGGTGGACGGCGTGTTCATGACCCCGGTGGGCGCCGACGAAGTCACCGGCAAGGACTGCAATGCCGCGACGTTCCGCTGGTCGGTGCCCACCTACGGTGCAATCCGCGAAACCCTGGTGCCGCTGATCAAACTGCTGCCCGACGCCAAGCGCTGGTACACCATCACCCCGCAATACGTGTTTGGCGAAGCCTTGCTGGAAGGTGCCAAGGCGGTGCTGCAGGAACATGGCCTGGAGCACACCGGCAACAGCTACCACTCGTTGCAGGAACAGGAGTTCTCCGGCTACCTCACCAACGCCATCGCCGCCAAGCCCGACGTACTGGTGCTGCTCAACTTTGGCAGCCAGTCGTCCAACACCCTGCGCCAGGCGGTGAACTTCGGCATCAAGTCGCGCATGAAGGTGCTGCTGGTGTGGTCCGCAGGGCTGGACCAGTTCCAGGAACTGGGCAGCGACGTGCTCGAAGGCGTGTACCTGGGCGCGCAGTACTGGCATCAGGTCGACACCCCGCTCAACCGCGAGCTGGTGAAAATCACCCAGGCCAAATACGGCATCAACCCCACCTACCCGCTGGCCGCCGACTACATCAGCACCAAGATCATGCTCGACACCATCTTGGCCACCCAGAGCTTCGACGGCCCCACCGTGGCCAAGGCCCTGCAAGGCCTGAGCTACGAAGGCCCCACCGGCAAGGAGTCGATCCGCGCGGGCGACCACCAGGTGATCAAGGACTACTACCTGATGGTGGGCAAGGCCGCGAGCGAGATGGCCGACAAGGACGACCTGGCCAAAGTGCTGAGTGCCGGCCAGTCGTTCCCGCCGGTCACCGACACCGGCTGCACGCTGGCCTGATTCCCCCGTCACCTACCTGGTAGCACAGCAAGGGCCGTGACCTGCGGCCCGAGGGTTCCTGCATGCTCAATCTTTACCTGTTCCAGATCCTCAACGGCCTTGGGCTGGGGATGATCTACTTTCTGATCGCGGTGGGCCTGACGATCATTTTCGGCCTGCTCAACTTCGTCAACTTCGCCCACGGCGCGTTCTTTTTGCTCGGCGCCTACCTGTGCTACACCGCCGTCAGCCTCACCGGCAACTTCTGGCTGGCGCTGTTGATCGCGCCGCTGGTGGTGGCCGCGCTGGCCTGGGTGATCGAGCGGGTGCTGATCCAGCGGGTTTATCACCTGCCGCACATGTTCCAGATCCTGGTGACGCTGGGCATCGCGCTGATCATCCAGGAAGCCAGCGTGATGATCTGGGGCCCGGTGGGCAAAAGCGTCGCCGTGCCGGAACTGCTGCGCGGGGTGCTGATCGTCGGCGACTTCGTCTACCCCCATTACCGCCTGTTCCTGATTGCGTTCTCGGCGCTGATCGGCCTGGGCCTGTGGTTGCTGCTCGAGCGCACCACGTTTGGCGCCCTGGTGCGCGCGGGCAGTGAAAGCACTGAAACCGTGTCGCTCTTGGGCACCAATATTTTCCGCCTATTCTCCATGACCTTCGCCCTGGGCGTGGCCCTGGCCGGTGTGGCCGGTGTGCTGTTCGCCCCGCTGCGCGGTGCCCAGCCCTTTGTGGGGCCGGAGATTCTCGGCGTGGCCTTTGTGGTGGTGGTGATCGGCGGCATGGGCTCCTTTGGCGGCGCGCTGGTCGGCGGTTTGTTGGTGGGCGTGGTGCAAAGCCTGATGACCAGCCTGTGGCCCCAAGGCGCGAGTCTGATGATCTACGGTGCGATGGCCGTGGTGATTCTGGTGCGGCCTTACGGCCTGTTCGGGAGAGCCTGACATGAGCGATAAAAACCCAATGCCGTTCGCCCGCACCCAGTCGCGCTACTTGCTGCTGCTGGTGCTCGCCGTGCTGATCGGCCTGCCGTGGGTGTTGCCCTCGGCGACGCTGGCCACCGAGATTTTGATCTTTGCCATGGCGGCGCTGGCCTGCAACCTGCTGCTGGGCTACACCGGGCTGTTGTCGTTCGGCCAGGGCATCTTTTTTGGCGGCGGCGCCTACTGCGCCGCGTTGTTGATGATGCACCTGCACCTGGGCCTGTTCAGCGCGCTCCTGGGCGCTGCGCTCGCCGGGGGCGTGCTGGCGTTTTTGGTCGGAGCCCTGGCGATCCGCCGCACCGGCATCTACTTCGTGATGCTGACCCTGGCGTTCAGCCAGATGGCCTACTTTGTCGCCTACACCTTGAGCGACTGGACCGGCGGCGACAACGGCCTGCTCAGCGTGCCACGCCCGGAGATCCGCGTGGGCGACCACGTGCTGCTGTCCCTCGCCGACGCGCATGCCTTCTACGTGTTCGTGGCGGTGGTGTTCCTGCTGATCTTCATCGGCGCCCGCCGGGTGATCGCCTCGCCGTTTGGCAGCACCCTCATGGCGATTCGCGAAAACGAAACCCGCGCCTCGGCCATCGGCTACGACACCCGCCACTTCAAGATCCTGGTGTTTGTGCTGTCCGGCGCCGTCACCGGCATGGCCGGGGCGCTGTACGCGATGCTGCTGCACTTTGTGCCGCTGTCGAACATCGACCTGGCGATGTCCGAAAACATTCTGATCATGACCATCGTCGGCGGCACCGGCTCGCTGTTCGGCTCGTTGCTGGGCGCAGGCTCCATCGTGCTGCTGGGGGACTTTCTCTCCGACCTGTGGCCACGCTGGCTGATGCTGCTGGGGGCGATCCTGATCCTGGTGGTCATCTTTATGCGCGGCGGTCTGTGGGGCGGGCTGTCGTCGTTATTCGAACGTGTACGCGGCGGGCGCAAAGCGCCTGTTACCCGCCCGGAGGAACTGTCATGAGCCTACTCCTGGAAACCCGCGACCTGAAGCTGGCCTACGGCCCCTTCCATGCGGTGAACGGCGTCAACCTCAAGGTCGAAGCCGGCACCATCCACACCATCATCGGCCCCAACGGCGCGGGCAAGACCAGCCTGTTCCACTGCCTTACCGGCGAACGCCAGGCCACCGCCGGGGCGATCCTGTTCAATGGCAAGAACCTGATGCGCAAACCGGCCCACGGCCGTGTGGCGCTGGGCATGGCCCGCTCGTTCCAGCTCACCAGCCTGTTCCAGAACCTCAGCGTGCGCGAAAACCTGCGCCTGGCCGCACAGGGCCGTGACGGCATGCGGGCGCTGAATTTCTGGCGACACGTGGACAGCGCGCGCGAGCACCTTGAAACCGCCGACCAGGTGCTGGAGCGCCTGCAGCTCACCGCACGCGCCCACACCCTGGCGGGCGAGTTGTCCCACGGCCAACAGCGGGTGCTGGAGGTGGGCATGTCGATCTGCGCCAAGCCCAAGCTGTTGATGCTCGACGAGCCCACCTCGGGCATGGGCATCGATGACATCCCGATCATGACCCAACTGATCAGCGACCTGGGTCGCGATCACACGGTGCTGTTGATCGAACACAACATGAGCATCGTCATGACCATCAGCCAGCGCATCACTGTGATGAGCCACGGGCAGATCCTGGTGGAAGGCACACCGCAGTTCGTGCGCAACGATGCGCGCGTGCGCAGCGCTTATTTGGGGGAGGCCGCCTGATGCTGACTGTCGACAATATCCATTCCTACTACGACAAAAGCCACGTACTCGAAGGCGTGTCGCTGAGCGTCAACCCTGGCGAGCTGGTGACCCTGCTGGGGCGCAACGGCGCCGGCAAGACCACCACCCTGCGCAGCATCCTGGGGATCATCTGCCCGCGCCAGGGGCAGATCCACTTCAACGGCCAGCCCCTGGTGGGGCGCAAGATTTTCGAAATCGCCCGTGAGGGGCTGGCGCTGGTGCCGGAAAACCGCGGGATCTTCCGCCTGCTCAGCGTCGAGGAAAACCTGCGCATTGCCGTGCGCAAGCGCAGCCGCTGGCAGATGGACGATGTGTACACGATGTTCCCGCGCCTTAAAGAGCGCCGCAAAAATGCCGGCCATGCGCTGTCGGGCGGCGAGCAACAGATGCTCGCCATCGCCCGCGCCCTGCTCAACGACCCCAAGCTTTTGATCCTCGACGAGCCCACCGAGGGCCTGGCGCCGGTGATCGTCGACGAGCTGGTGAAGATCCTGCGCACGGTCAAGGAACAAGGCCTGCCGGTGTTGCTGGTGGAACAGAACCTGATGGTCTGCGACACGCTCGCCGACCGCCATTACGTCCTCGAACAGGGCCGCGTGGTGTACGAAGACAGCGCTGCTGCGTTCCGCGCCGACCCCACGATCAAGAACCGCTACCTGGCCCTGAGTGCCTGACCGGAGACCGCTGATGAATAGTTTTGCGCACCCTTTGAAGAGCAACGCCCCGCTGATCAACCGCGACCGTTTGTGGCAATCGTTGATGGACCTGGCGCAGCTGGGCGCCACCGTCAAGGGCGGCGTGTGCCGCCTGGCCCTCACCGACCTCGACCGCCAGGCCCGCGACCTGTTCGTGCACTGGTGCCAAGCGGCAGGCTGCAGCGTCAGCGTGGACGCCATCGGCAATATTTTTGCGCGCCGCCCGGGACGCAACCCGGCGCTGGCGCCGGTGATGACCGGCAGCCACATTGACACCCAACCCACCGGCGGCAAGTTCGACGGTTGCTACGGCGTGATGGCCGGGCTTGAGGTGATTCGCACGCTGAACGACTTGCAGATCGACACCCAGGCGCCGATTGAAGTGGTGGTGTGGACCAACGAAGAAGGCTCGCGCTTTGCGCCGTGCATGATGGGTTCCGGGGTATTTGCCGGCAAACTCGACCTGCAAGGCACCCTCGACAAAGTCGACGATCAGGGCCTGTCGGTGGGCGGAGAATTGCAGCGCATCGGTTACGCCGGTTCCCGCGCCGTGGCGGGCCACCCGGTGGGCGCGTATTTCGAGGCCCATATCGAACAAGGCCCGGTGCTTGAAGACCAGGCCACGACCATCGGCGTGGTCATGGGGTGCCTGGGCCAGAAGTGGTTCGACCTGACCCTCACCGGCGTTGAAGCGCATGCGGGCCCAACGCCCATGCACCTGCGCAAAGACGCGCTGGTGGGCGCCGCGCAGGTCGTGAGCGCGGTCAACCGTATCGCCCATGCGCACCAGCCGCATGCGTGCGGCACCGTGGGCTGCCTGAACCTGCACCCGGGTTCACGTAACGTGATCCCGGGGCAGGTCCACATGACCCTCGACCTGCGTCACTTGCATGCCGACAAGCTGCAACTGATGGTGGATGAGGTGCGCCAAGTGATCGAAGCCACTGCCGCGCAACACGGCCTGACCTTTGAACTGACCCCCACGGCCGACTTCCCACCGCTGGACTTCCACCCCGCCTGCGTCAACGCCGTGCGCGACGGCGCCAAAGCGCTGGGCTTGAGCCACATGGACATCGTCAGCGGTGCCGGGCACGACGCTATTTTTGTGTCCGAACGGGGCCCGGCCGGGATGATCTTTGTGCCGTGCGAAGGCGGCATCAGCCACAACGAAATCGAAAACGCCGCGCCGGACGACCTGGCGGCGGGTTGTGCGGTGCTGCTACGGGCCATGGTGAATGCGGCGCAGGGGGTGCAGGCATGAGCACGCTCGGTGAATTGAGCGCGGTTGAACTGCTCGCGCGGTTTCGCGACAAGACCCTGTCGCCGGTGGAAGTGACCGAAGACGCGCTGCAGCGTATCGAGCGCTACAACCCGGTGGTGAACGCTTACTGCCACGTCGACCCAGAGGGCGCCCTGAACGCCGCCCGCGCCTCGGAACAACGCTGGTTCAAAGGCCAGCCGTGCGGCGCGCTGGACGGCGTACCGTCGTCCATCAAGGACCTGACGCTGACCCGCGGCATGCCCACGCGCAAGGGCTCACGCACCTCGTCCGCCGAAGGCCCATGGGACGTCGACGCGCCCTTCTCGGCCTTTATGCGCAAGGCCGGTGCGGTGCTGCTGGGCAAGACCACCACCCCGGAATTTGGCTGGAAAGGCGTCACCGATAACCCGCTGTACGGCATCACACGCAACCCGTGGGACATCCGCACCACGGCCGGCGGTTCGTCCGGCGGCGCGGGGGCGGCGGCGGCGCTGAACCTGGGGGTGCTGCATCAGGGCAGCGATGCGGGCGGGTCGATCCGTATTCCTTGCGCGTTCACCGGCACGTTCGGGATCAAGCCCACCTTTGGTTATGTGCCGCAATGGCCGTCGAGTGCCATGACCATTCTGTCGCACCTGGGGCCCATGACGCGCACGGTGGACGACGCGGTCTTGATGCTGCACACCATCGCGCAGCCCGATGCGCGCGACGGTTTGATCGGTGCGCCGCGCACCACGCCCTGGCTAGCGCCGGGGGCCGATTTGAAAGGGCTGCGCATCGCCTATAGCCCGGATTTTGGCTACGTGGACGTAGACCCGCAGGTGGCCAGGGTAGTCGCGCAGGCGGTGGAAGGTTTGGTGCAACTGGGTGCGCACGTTGAACACATCGACCCGGGCTTCAGCGACCCGCTGGAGGTGTTCAGCATCTTGTGGTCGGCGGGTGCAGCGCGCCTGACACAGGGGTTTGACAGCGCCCAGCGCGCCCTGCTCGACCCCGGCCTGCTGCGCATTGCAGAACAGGGCGAACGCTTGAGCCTGGCCGACTACACCGCCGCCCTTGAAGCCCGCGCGGCGTTGGTGGCGCGCATGGCGGCGTTTCACGAACACTACGACGTGCTCGTGTCACCGATGATGCCGATCACCGCGTTTGAAGCCGGGCACAACGTACCGCCGGGCTCGGGCATGCGCGAGTGGATGGAGTGGACACGGTTCACCTACCCCTTCAACCTCACCCAACAACCGGCGGCATCGGTGCCATGCGGCTTGGCGGCGAACGGCTTGCCGGTGGGGTTACAGGTAGTGGGCGCGCGGTTCGCCGATGACCAGGTACTGCGGGTGTGCCACGCCTACGCCAAAGCCTTTCCCACCCGACACCTGCAAGCCCCTGCCTGACCCTCGCTCCCACATTCCGCCTCCAAGAGCGTGACGCGGAGCGTCACTGGAGGCATTCCCACGCAGAGCGTGGGAACGATCTCTGCCGCTCCCTACCTCACCCTCGTTCCCACGCTCTGCGTGGGAATGCAGCCCAGGACGCTCCGCGTCCGCTTTTAAGCGCGTGACGCGCAGAGGCATTCGCACGCCACCCTCGGCTACACTGTGCGCCCCACTCTGGAACCGGGCCTCTCATGGACATCGAACTGGCACGCACCTTCCTCGAAATCACCCGCTGCGGCAGCCTGGCCGCGGCCGCCGAGAAACTGCACGTTACCCAGACCGCAATCACCGCACGGGTCAAAAGCCTGGAAAGCCAGCTGGACAGCACCCTGTTCGTGCGCAATCGCGCCGGGGCGCGGTTGACGGCGGACGGTGAGGCGTTCATGGCGTACGCCAATCAGTTGGTGCAAACCTGGGAAGCAGCGCGACGCGACTTGCCCTTGCCGGACGGCTTTCACACGGTGCTGCACATCGGCGGCGAGGTCAGCCTGTGCAACCCGTTGATGCTCGGCTGGAGCCAGGCCTTGCGCACACACATTCCCGGGCATGCCCTACGCACCGAGATCCGCGACGGCGACTACCTGTTGCGCCAGTTGGAGCTTGGGGTGATGGACGCCGCGCTGGTGTTCCAGCCGCAGTACTGGCCGGGGTTGCAGGTGGAGCAGGTGCTGGAAGAAAAACTGATCCTGGTGCAACTGGTCAGCCGCCCCGAACCCTACGTGTACATCGACTGGGGCCCGGGCTTTCGCCAGCAACACGACGCCGCCCTGCCCGACAAGGCCCGCGCGGCGCTCAGTTTTAACCTGGGCCCGCTGGCGTTGCAGTACATTCTGGAAAACGGCGGCGCGGGGTATTTCCGCACGCGCGTGGTGCAAAGCTACCTCGACAGCGGCGTGATGGAGCGCGTGCCCAAGGCGCCGGAGTTCAGTTTCCCGACGTACCTGGTGTACCCGCGCGAGCGTGATTCGGCGGTGTTGCAACAGGCCCTGGAGTTGCTGCGCGGGGTGGTCAAGGCCGAGGGCGACTGGTCGCAGCGCTGGGATCCGATGCTTTGAACCGGCGCGCATGCTAGCCTCCCTGTGTTTTCTCCTGGGCCCTTGCCGATGAACAAAAAAAAGTCCGTCACCATCAGCGACATCGCCAAGCGGGTCAACATGACGACCATCACGGTGTCGCGGGCGCTGAGCAAACCCGACCTGGTCAAGCCCGCCACCCTGGCGCGCATCCTGGAGGTCGCGCGCGAGCTGGACTACGTGCCCAATGCCTTTGCACGCGGGCTCAAGCGCAGTGAAAGCCTGATCATCGGGGTGATCACCGCGTCAGTCGACAACCCCTTCTACAGCGAGATGATCAAGGCCATTTCCCGCGAGGCCAAAAAGCACGGCTACACCATCATGCTGGTGGACACCGACGAGTTGGCCGAGCTGGAAAGCAAGGCCGTCGATACCCTGCTGGGCTACCGCGTGGCGGGGATTATCCTGTCGCCGGTGTCGGACGAACCCGACTACCAGCCCGACTACCTGGAGCGCCTGGGCAACGGCAAGACCCCGGTGGTGCTGCTCGACCGCACACTGCACGACAGCCCCTTCAGCCGCGTGGTGCTGGACAACTACCACAGCGGCCTCCAGGCCGCGCAATACCTGCTGCGCCAAACCCCCGGGCTCAAGCGCCTGCTGGTGCTCACCGGGCCTGCGCATTCGCGCATTACCGTGGAGCGCCTGAAGGGCCTGCGCGAGGTGCTGGACGAACATCCCCACGTTCAGGTCGAAGTCTGCGCCGGTGACTACACCTTGATGCCGTCCTACCTGCACACCCTCGACTACCTGGCGGAGCACGCCGCACCGGACGCGATCATGGGCTTCAACCAGCTCATCACCCTAGGCGCGCTGCGGGCCCTGCGCATGCACAACATTGCGCACGACAGCCTGACCATCTGCGGCATCGACCGCCTGCCCTTCGCCGATATTTTCGGGGTGCCCATCGCCTGCGTGGCGCACGACGCGTCACTGGCCGGCAGCAGCGCGGTACGCCTGCTGCTGGACCGCCTGGACGACCCGTACAAAGCCCGCGACAAGGTGGTGATCGCCGGGCGCCTGGAGAACGGCTAACGGCTGGTGTAGCCGCCATCCACCGGCAGGCTGACCCCGCTGATCATGCTCGCCGCATCGCTGAGCAAAAACAGCACCGGCAAGGCCACCTCATGGGGCTGTGCAAAACGCCCCAGCGGGATCGCCGCCAGCGCCGGGTCGCGCTTGGTCGGGTCGGACCAGGCCATGGTCGCCATGGGTGTGAGCGTGACCGTGGGGTTGACGCTGTTGACGCGAATACCAAAGCGCCCCCACTCGGCGCATTGCACGCGGGTGATGGCGTCCAGTGCAGCCTTGGACGCGCAGTAGCCCAGGTGGTCGTCCAGCGCCACCAGCGAAGCCTGGCTTGAAACGTTGACGATGCTGCCGGGGAACTTCGCCTCGATCATGCCCGCCGCGACCCGGCTGGCGACCTGCGCGGCGGCGCGGGCGTTGACGTGCATCACCTGGTCAAACGCGTCTGCGCTGATCGCGGCGGCAGGCTCCAGGCGCGAGATGCCGGCGCAGTTGACCAGGCCATGCAGCGGCGGCAGGGTGTGCAGCGCCTGGTCCAGGGCGACGCTGTCGGCGATGTCCAGGCACAGGGTGTGGCAGCCCAACTGGGCCAAGGCGTTCGCATCGCGCCCCAGGGCAAGTACCTCGGCGCCGCTGGCAATCAACTGACGGGCGATTTCGCGGCCGATGCCGCTGCTGGCGCCGGTCACAAGCAGGCGTCGGTGGGTGAAGTCAAAGGAAGCGCAGTTCATGTTCACACTCTCAAGAACCATAGAAATCCCCTGTGGGAGCAGGCACGCCCGCCCCCACCGTGTCGATCGGTATTCACTCAAGGGGCTTGCAGGTTGTGCATCACCGGTTTGAGCGCGGGGTACACCCGCAGGTAATCGGCAAACGCCCGGTCATAGGCGTGCACGTTTTCGGCCCGTGGCTCGGCGCGCAACTCAAGCTGCACCCAGCCTTTTTGCATCTGCGCGTCATCCACCAGGCCCACCGTGTGCGCCGCCAGCAACGCCGCGCCCAGGGCCGCTTCCACCTCCTGCACGATGGTGTACACCGGGTAGCGGGTCACATCGGCGATGATCTGCATCCACAAGTCCGAGTGACTCGCGCCGCCCACCACGATCAGGCGCGGGTCCAGCGAATGCGCGCCCCGCGTCCCCGCCTCGATGTTGTGGCGCAGGGCAAAACTCACCCCTTCGAGCACCGCGCGGTACAGGTGGATACGGCTGTGATACAGGTTCAGCCCGACAAAACTGCCACTGGCGCGGTCATCCCACACCGGGCTGCGCTCGCCCATCAGGTAGGGTAAAAACAGCAACCCTTCACTGCCCGCCGGGATGTCCAGGGCGCGCTGTTCCAGCAAGGCCAGGCTGTCTTGACCGGTGTCCCGCGCCTGCTGTTCTTCGGCCTGGCAGAACTGTTCGCGAAACCAGCTCACCGAGGCCCCGGCGGTGATGGCGCCGCCAAAGATGTAGAGGTCGCGGTGGCCGTTGTACACGTGGGGCATGCTCACCAGCCCGTGGCGCGCGTCCACCTGTTGGTTCAGGTAGCCCCAGCACATGCTGGTGCCGATCATCGCCACATGGTTGCCCGGCTGCGTCACGCCCGCCGCCAGGGTGGCCATGGCCGCATCCACGCCGCCCGCGAGGACCGCCGTGCCCGGCGCCAGGCCCAGGCGCGCCGCCCATTCCTCACGCAAACCGCCCACCACCTCGCCCGAATACACCAGCCGCTCGGGCATCATCGCCAGCGGGATGCCCAGTGCCTCCAGCATCTCGGCCGACCAGCCCCGCGCCGCCACGTCGTAGACGCCACCGAGGTTGCCGGCGCTGCTGTGGTCCACCGCCAGCTCGCCCGTGAGGCACCAATTGATGTAGCTGTTGGGCGGCAGCAGGTAACGGGTGTTTGCCCACACCTGCGGTTGGTGCTGCTTGAGCCACAGCATCTTGGTGAAGCCGTAGTAGCTGTCCACCGAGTTGCCGGTGACCGCCAGCAACCGCTCGACATCCACCTGCTCACGCACCCACTGCACTTGCTCGCCAGCGCGGCGGTCCATCCAGATCAGGCACGGGTGCAGCGGGGTCATCTGCACGTCCACCGCAATGCCTGAGCCGCCATACAGGCTGCTGATGCACAGCGCCTTGACCTGCTCGCGGGCCACCCCGGCCTCTGCCATGCACTGCGCCACGCACGCCTGCACCGCCTCCAGCCAGACCTGCGGCCATTGTTCGGCCCAGCGCACCTTGGGGGTATCCACGCGATACCCCAGGCTGTGCTGGGCGATGATCTGTCCCTGACCATCCACCAGCAGCGCCTTGGTGCTCTGGGTGCCGATGTCGACACCCATCACATAGTTCATCGTCAGACCACCGGCTTGAGCAGCACTTTGATCGACTTGGTCGAGTTGGCCAGCTCAAACGCTTCGGCCCAGTCGTCCAGCGGGAAGTCATGGGTGACGATGCCTTTGGACGTCACCAGGCCGCGCTCGAACAGGTCGATGGCGATCGGGTAGCAATACGGCCCCAGGTGTGCGCCGCGCACGTCCAGTTCCTTGCGGTCGCCAATGATCGACCAGTCCACACTGGTTTCGGCGCCAAACACACTGAACTCGACGAACCGGCCCAGCTTGCGGATCAGGTCCAGGCCCTGGGTGACGCCCGCCGGCACGCCGGTGGTTTCGATGTACACGTCGCAGCCGTAGTTGTCGGTCAGGCCATTGATGATCTCGCGGGCGTTGTCTCGCGAAGGGTTGATCACCACGTCGGCGCCGAACTGCTTGGCCAGTTCCAGGCGCTCGTCGACCATGTCGATCACCACCAGTTTTTTCGGGGTTTTCAGGGCGGCCACTTGCACCATGCACAGGCCCAGGGTGCCCGCACCGGCGATCACCACCACGTCGTCAAGCTGCACGTCGCCGCGGTTGACTGTGTGAATCGAGCAGGCCATGGGCTCGACCAGCGCCGAGTCTTCCAGCGACACCGACTCGGGGATCTTGTGCACGATGGCGGTCTTGGGAATGCGCATGTACTGGGCCATGCCGCCTTCGGCCACTTCACGCTGGAAGCCGAAGATGTTGTGCACTTCGCACATCCAGTATTTGCCCGACTTGCAGAACCGGCACTTGCCGCACGGCACGATCTGCTCGGCGATGACCTTGTCGCCCACCTTCACGTCAAAGTGTTCTTCGGCACCCTCGCCCACCTCGGCCACGTAGCCGAAAAACTCGTGGCCCGGCACCACCGGCGCCTTGACCCAGGGGTTGTCACCGCCCCAGAACATCGCCGCGCCCGAGTGGCACTTGCAGTCACTGGCGCAAATGCCGCAGGCGGCGATGCGGATCACCAGTTCGTTGACCCGCGCCCGGGGTTTGCCGATCTGTTGCAGGCGGTAGTCTTTGGGGCCGTGGCAGACAACGGCTTGCATCTGGGTGTGTTTGTCCATGGTGGTTTGACCTGTCTTGAGGAAACGATTAGTGATGGCGCTGACGGCTGATAAAGATCGCCAGCAGAATGATTGCGCCCTTGATCACGCTCTGGACGTAGGGCGAGACACCGAGCATGTTCAAGCCGTTGTTCAGCACGCCCAGCAGCATGGCGCCCAGCAACGTGCCGACGATCACCCCGCGCCCGCCGGCGATCGAGGCGCCGCCCAGGACCACGGCGGCAATGGCGTCGAGTTCAAACGACACCCCCGCATTGGGCTGGCCGCTCATCAGGCGTGAGGTCAGCACCAGCCCGGCCACGGCGGCGGTCAGGCCGCTGATGCCGTACACCAGCAACTTGAACCGCGCCGCCCGCACGCCCGACAGGCGCACAGCCTCCTCGTTGCCGCCGATGGCGTAGATGTAGCGACCGATGCGGGTGTGTTGCAGCAGCACGTAGGCCGCCACGTACGTGACGAGCATGATCAGGATCGGCACCTGGATACCGAGCAGGCTTTCGCGGCCGAAAAAGCCGAACCACTCCGGCAGCCCGGAAATCGGGTAGCCGTCGGTGTACATCAGGCCGAACCCGCGCGCGATGCCCATGGTGGCCAGGGTGACGATGATTGGCGGCATCTGCAGGTAGGCCACGAACAGCCCGTTGCCGATGCCGAACGCCACGCCGATCAACAAGCCCACGCCAATCGCCAGCCCCGGCGGCAACCCCGCCACCATCAAGCCGGCGGTGAGGGTGCCCGACAATGCCATCACCGGTCCTACCGACAAGTCGATGCCGCCCGTGAGGATCACGCAGGTCATGCCCACCGCGATGATCGCGTTGATCGACACCTGGCGGGCGATGTTGGACAGGTTGCTGGCGGTCAGAAAGGTGTCGCTGGCCACGATCATCACCAGCGTCACCACCACCAGCCCGATAAACGGATAAAACGCGGGCGAGCGGCTCAGCCGTGCAAGGCTTGGGCGCAACCGGCCAGCGCCGGTGGCGGCCTTAATGGACATATTCACTTGAACCCCCTGTTGCATGGCGCATGACCTCTTGTGGGTTGACGGCGGACGCTTCCAGCACCTTGACGATGGCGCCCTTGTGAAACACGGCGACGCGGTCGCACATGCCGATGACCTCGGGCAGTTCCGAAGAAATCATGATGATGGCGTAGCCCTGTTCGGTGAGGCTGCGCATCAGCGTGTAGATCTGCGCCTTGGCGCCCACGTCGATGCCCCGGGTGGGCTCGTCGAACACCAGCACGTCGCAGTGATGGTTGATCCAGCGGGCAATCACGACTTTTTGCTGGTTGCCGCCGCTGAGGTTGAACACCCGGCTTTCGCCGCTGGGCGCCTTGATCGAGAGTTGGCGCATCAGCGCCTCGACACTGGCGCACTCGCGGCCCTTGTCGATCAGGCCGCTGGCGTTCTGGTATTTGGGCAAGTTGTTGAGGGAGATGTTTTCGCGAATGCTGAAATCGGTGATCAGCCCTTCGCTCTTGCGGCTTTCGGGCAGCAGGCCGATCCCCTGGGCCAGGGCTTGCGCAGGGTCGTCGAGGCGCACTTTTTCGCCGCGCAGCCACACCTCTTTGCTCACGGTGGGCAGCGCGCCCATCATGCCCAGCGCCAGTTCGGTACGCCCGGAACCCACCAGCCCGGCAAAGCCGAGGATCTCGCCCTTGTGCAACTGGAAGCGGTTGTGCGGGCCGTCGCGCACCAACTGGATGTCTTTGACATCGAGCAACAGCGGGCCACGTTCGGTGGCGGGCTTGGGCGGGAAACTGCTGGACAGGCGCCGCCCCACCATCATCTCTACCAGGTGGTCGATGTCGCTGTCGGCCACCGCGGTCACGCCCACGTTGGTACCGTCACGCAGCACGCTGATGCGGTCGCA
The DNA here is from genome assembly GCF_054071325.1 of Pseudomonas sp. SDO5215_S409. NCBI lineage: Bacteria > Pseudomonadati > Pseudomonadota > Gammaproteobacteria > Pseudomonadales > Pseudomonadaceae > Pseudomonas > Pseudomonas sp. SDO5215_S409. The sequence continues at coordinate 66,197 of NZ_JBSVWN010000026.1, forward strand.
CACCTGGAAAATTTCCTCCAGGTGGTGAGAGATAAAAATCACCGCCACGCCCTGGCGCTTGAGCTCGCGCATGATGTCGAACAGCAGTTCGGCTTCGCTGGGTGTGAGGGTGGCGGTGGGCTCATCCAGCACCAACAGGCGCGCGTCCAGGGCCAGTGCCTTGGCGATCTCGACGAACTGCTGCTCGGCCACGCTCAGGTGCTTGACCGCGCAATGCAGGTCGATGCTCACGCCCAGGCGCTGGAACAACGCCGCGCTGGCCTCGGCCATTTCGCGCTTGCGCAGCAGGCCGAAGCGGTTGCTCAGCTCATGGCCCAGGAAGATGTTTTCCACCGCCGTGAGGTAGGGAATCAGGCTGAATTCCTGGAACACAATGCCGATACCGGCGGCGATGGCATCGCGGTAGGTCGCGAACTGCTGCGCCTGGCCGTCGATCAGGATCTGCCCTTCGTCCTGATGCTCGACGCCGCCCAAAATCTTCATCAACGTGGATTTGCCTGCGCCGTTCTCGCCGAGCAGGGCATGGATCTCGCCGCGTTCCACTTGCAGGTCGATCGACTTGAGGGCCTGCACCCCCGGGTAGCGCTTACAGATATTGTGCAGCTTGAGAAGACTCGTCATACCGCCGACCCCGTACTCAGAAGGAAAACCAGGCCCCGTGAACCCCACGGGGCCCCGGTGATTTACCAGCTGAAATCCTTGGCCTTGGCCTGGTCGACCAACGTGATGTCCACCGGAATCGTGGCAGGCACTTGCGAGCCCCACTTCTTGGCCAGGGCAATGCCCAGGGCCAGGCGGATCTGGTCACGCGGGTACTGCGCCGAGGTGGCGATGAACTTGCTGCCCGGCTTCTGAATCGCCTTGATCGCTTCCGGCGCGCCGTCGACGCTCACCAGTTTCACGTCCAGGCCGCTGGCTTCGATGGCCGACAGCGCGCCCAGGGAGCCGTTGTCGTTGACGCTGAAAATGCCCTTGAGGGTGGGCTGGGCCTGCAGCATGTTTTCGGTGACGGTCAGCGCCTGGTCACGCTCCTGCTTGCCGTTTTGCACGCTGACAATCTTGATGTCCGGGTGCTTGGCCACGGCGTCCTTGCAACCGCGCACCCGCTCCAGGATCGGCACCACGGCGATGCCGTCGAGAATGGCAATGTTGCCCTTGTTACCGATGTTCTTGGCCAGGTACTCACAGGCCTGGACCCCGGCGTCGTAGTTTTTCGACCCCACGAACGCGTCCAGCGGGCCCTCGGCCTGGGCATCCACCGCCACCACGACCACCCCGGCCGCATGGGCGGACTTGACGGCGGACTGCACGCCCACCGAATCGGTGGGGTTGATGATCAAAATATCGATGCCCTTTTGCAGCATGTCTTCGACATCGCTGACCTGCTTGGACACGTCGTGACGGGCGTCAGTGACAATCAACTGCGCACCGATGGTCGCGCCCGCATCTTCCAGGGCGCTCTTCATGGTGACGAAGTAAGGGTTGTTGATTTCCTGAAAGGACGCACCGATGCGGATCGGCGTGGCCTTGGTGTCGGCGAAGGCAACGCCAGCGTTGCCAAGGGAGATGCTTAAAGCCAGTAAACACAGGGTTTTCGGGAGCATTTTCATGGCGTGGGTCTCTGTTTTGTTTTTATTTTTAGAGCAAATGTTATCGTTAACATTTTGCGAAAAGCTAGCAAGGAAAATGAAGGCGCGCAAGCCCCCGCTCGTCGCGTGAACGGGGCACCCCGTCAAACCCAGCGGGCCGAACAAAAAAAGGGGCAGCCCGAACGGACTGCCCCCCTGCCCTGCTACCTCGTCAAATCAATGCACGATGTTCTGGTAGCAGATGTGCCCCAGGCTCACGTACTGCACGCTGTTGCCACCCACGCCCACACCCGGGAACTCGTCCAGCTCGATACGCCAGCCGCCTTCGTTGAACCAGGTGTCCCACTTGTAGGTCACGCCGGTGCTGCTGTCGGTAATGAGCGTGCGGTAGTCACCGTTGCACGTACCGATGTTGGCCGTGGCCGCCGAAGCACCGGCGCTGTCGGTGGTGGCTTTGTAGTCGACCCAGTGGAAGTTCGCGTCGTAGAAGTGATTGTCCACGCGCAAGACCGGCGTGATCCCCGCCAGCGGCACGCCGGTGGAGTCGGACCATTGGGTGCTCCAGTTCAGCAAGCGCCCGGTCTGGGTGGCAAATGGCGCCACGGACACAGGCACCCGCACGATGCGGTCACCGGAAACGCTGTGGGTGTTCAGGCGCGGCGACGAACCCAGGGTGAGCGCGTATGACGCGGTAGGGTCCTGAGCCTCTGCCGGGTTGGCCCGCACGCGCACCTTGACCAGATAACCTGGCGAGCCACCGGCCATCGTGAGGCTGGTGCCGGCCGGCACCACGACCCAATTGGCACCGTCGAAACGCTCGAAGATCCACTGGCTACGCGTGCCATTACGCACCGCGTTGAGGGCGATCGCCACGTTCTGGCCTCGCACCGAACGGAAGTCGAAGTAGTCCACGTCGCCAGGGTTATCGAGGTTGCCGGTGACCTTGTTCAGCGCATCGGGCAGCAGGAACGCCGTGGCCGGGCTGTCGTTGGGTTCATAGGCGTCGATGTTCAAGTCGGCCGCAACGCCAAACGTGAACTGGGCGTTATTGGCCGTGTTGGCCACCATGAACCAGTAGTAATCCCCCGCGGGCAGGACGCCGTCGATGTATTCATCGGCGCTGCCCGGGTTGTCGGAGTACGCCAGCAACTGCGGGTCGCCGCCCAGGCCGTCATCGCGAAACAGGGCCAGGGACATGTCGGCACCGGCGCTCTGATCGAACAGCTGCACCAGCACGCGAGCGTTTTTAGGCAGGTTGAAGTGGAAGCCGAACTGCTGGCCGGTCTGTACGTTATCGACGAGGTAGAACTGGTTGATGTCCAGGGTTTGAAACAGCGGAACAATGCCTGCCGCTGCGGCCTTGGGTGCATCCGGGCCCGGCTTTTTCAACGCGTCGGCCTGGGTTTCAGTCACCGTGACCTTGCCACTGGCGGCCTGCGCCTTGACCGGCGCCTTGGCGGTCATCGCGGCCTTGAATTTTTGCTGGAGCGCCGGGGAAAGCGGCTGGGGGTGCAACGGGCCGCCAGACGTGAGGGGGTGGACTGCGGCCGGCTTGCTGGCCTGCGCACTGACCGAGGGTTGTGCTGCCAGGGCCAGCACCGAAACGCAGCAGGAGGCCGCCAGGGCCAGGCCCGCCATAAAGGCTTTTTTTGATTTCATTTTTTATCCATCCGTAGTTAAAACTGAAGCTCAGGTGACATCCGGTCACCTGGGATGGAATCTAGATAAAGACTGTATATATGTCCAGTATTTTTAGCCTAGTAACCTGTCATTTCCAGATACCCCACCCCGCCGTCGAACTGCACCGGGCCTTCCCAGTAGGGAATATTGAGGTTCATCCACGCCTTGGGGTTGACGGCACGGGTGGTGATGTCGAGGTGTTTGCCGGGGATTTTCAGAGACCAGCGCGTGGGGATTTTGCGCCCGTCGATGTCGGTGGTGCCCAAGGGGGTGAGCTGGATGTCTTGGTTGTGCAAGGTCTGGGTGTGCCCGTCGTGGTCGATCCAGGTGCCGGTGAGGTAAGGCGTGCCCCCGGTCTGGCGCACGCGAAACAGCATCAACTGCTCGCCCCGGTCCAGGTGCAGGGAGAACCAGTCCCAGCCGGTCTGGTTGGCGCCCAGGGGCTGGCTGCTCCACTCGCGGTCCAGCCAGGCGGGGCCGCTGACCTGGTAGGTCTTGCCGTCCAGGGTGATCTGCCCACTGGCGCTGAAAAACGGCTGGCTGTAGTAATACGAGGCCTGGCCTTGCTCGGACTTGCGGCTGTAACCGTTGTCGCCCTGCAATACCAGCGGGCGGCTGGAGGTCAGGTGCAAGTCGTAGTTGAAGTGTTCACCCGAGGCCTTTAGCTCAAGGTCGGCCAGGGCATCGGAGGCGCCCGGGCGGGTGGCGAAGTTCCAGTCGTCGATCCAGGCATTGAACGGTTGCGCCTGCGCGCCCGCCTGCCCGACACCGCCACGGGCATAGCGCTCGGCGGCGTAATGGTGGGCGGCGGAGGTGACGGCGGCGTGGCCCAGCCAAATAGTGGAGTCGTGCCAGCCCGGCGCTACCGGCCCGGCCTTGAGGGCGTTGCGAAACAGCGTCCACTGCACGCCGTACAGGTTGCCCTCGGCGTCTTTGAGGTTGGCGGTGACGTACCACCACTCAATGCGAAAGCCCGCGTGCGGGCCGTGATCTTCAGGAAAACTGAAGACCTTGCCCGGCACCACTTGGGCGAATGCGGACGCGTCGCTGCCAAGCCCGGCAAAACTCTCAGGCGGGGGCGCGGGTTGATCGCACGCGCACAACAGCAGGAACGCGGCCCACCACAACGGCTTATGCTTCATGGGCAAATGTCCTGAGCAAATCCGCCGGGCGGCTGCGGTACAGCTGCCACAGCGGCCACGCCGACGCCAGCAACGTCGCGAGCATCGCCAGCCCCAACAGCTGCGCCAACTGCGCGGGAAAGACCTGCAACGGCAGGCGCCAGCCAAAGGCTTGTACGTTGATCACCGCGTCCAGGCACCACGCCAGCAGCAGGCCCAAGGGCAACGCCAGCACCAGCGTCAGCATCGCCAGCAGCCAGGTTTGCCCAAGGTTGAGCAGCATCAATTGGCGTCGCGTCACGCCCAGCGCCCACAGCGGGGCGAGTTGGCCAAGGCGGCTTTGGCTTTGGGTCAACAGGCTGATGAACAGCGCCACGCCCGCCACGCCCAAGGTCAGGCTGTTCAGCGCGGCGGTGGCCGCAAACGTGCGCTCGAACACTTGGCTCGACCAGCCCTTGAGCTGCTGTTGCTCCACGATGTGGCTGTCTTGCAGCGCAAACTGCTGCTGCACCTTGCGCACCAGCGCGGGCACCGCCTGCGGCGCCATGCGCAGGTTGAAACGCACCGGCGACAGCTGCGGCCAGTGCTGCAACAAGTGCCGGGCGTTGACCAGCAAGTGGCCGCGAGGGTTGCCGTAGTCGGCGTAGACCCCAATGACCCTGGGCGACCACACACCGTGGGGCGTCGGGATGGACACGTGATCGCCCGGCTGTACCTTCAGGCGGCGGGCCATTTGTTCACTGAGCATCAGGCTGTCGTCTTGCAACAGGTGGTCCCATGGCTCGGCCACGGCGTCCAGCAACGGCCAGTGCTGGCGATAGGTGGGGTCGTCGACCACGCCAAACAAGTCCGCTGGCCAGCCCTGCAATTGCAGGGTGACTTGCCACGCGGGCAGCACCGCACTCACCTCTGGCTGGGCGTGCAGCCAGCCCAGCATCTGCTCGGCTTGCGCGGGGTTTTGCGGGGTCAGGTAAAGCTCGGCAGTGAGGCGTTGCTCCAGCCAGTTGTTGAAGGTCTGGCGAAAGCCCGAGGTCATCGAGCCCGCGCCGATGTTGGCAGCCAGCGCCAGCAACAGGGCCATCAAGGCCAGGCTCAGGGCGGGCAATTGCTGGCGGCAGTCAGCCAGAAACCACTGGCCCAGCACCGAGCGGCTACGGCCCAACACCCCCTGGAGCAGGCCGTTGAGCACCACCGGCAAACCGAGCGCCGCCCCCAACAACAGCGCCGCCATCAACACAAACCCGCTGGCCAAACTGTTGCCCCATTGCTGCGCCGCCCAGGCGATGACACACGCCGCGCTGGCGACCCACCCCTGACGCCGCAACCAGCGCACGTGGGCCTGGTGCCAGGCCTGCGCGTTGGCCAGGGCCAGCAACGGCAACCGCGCCGCCCGCCACAGGCTGCTGGCGCCAGCAAGTAACGCACCGAGCAGGGCCAGGCCTAAACCTGCCAACCACCACAGCGGGCTCAAGGTGAGTTGCCCCGGCACGTCGGCGCCATACAGGCCGCGCAAACTGGCGGCCACGTCGGGCAGCAGCAGGCTGGCCAGCAGGTAACCGCTGGCCACGCCCATCAGGCCGCCGAGCAGGGCCAAGCCAGCCAGTTCTGCGCTCAGACTGGCGATCAACATGCGCGCGCTCACACCGCATGCGCGCAAGGTGCGCAGCAGGCCGCGGCGTTGTTCCAGCGCCAGGCCGATGGCGGCGTGCACGATAAACAGCCCGACCACAAATGACAGAAACCCCAACGCGTCGAGGTTCAGGTGAAAGCTTTCGGTGAGCCGCGACAGGTTGTTGTCTTCGGCCTGTTTGAGCTGCACCTGCGCATCGAGGCCGGCGGGCAACGCCGGATGGCGGGCAGCGAAAGCGTTGTCCAGCAACAGGTGCGAGAGGCGCCCGGGCATGTCGAGCAAGGGCTGGGCAAAGCCGATGTCGGTGAGCAGCAGGCCGGGGGCCATGTCGGGTTGCGCTTGCAACGGCGCGAGTGCCTGCCCGCTGGCCGTCAACGGCTGGTCACCCTCCTGCAGCCCCAAGGCCTGCAGGGTTTGCGGGGCGATCCAGGTACGCCCTGGCGGCTCGAAAAACGCCACCATTTGCGCCTGGCTCAACGTGCGCCCTGCCACCGCGCCGCCACCGGGCAACGACACCGGGTCAATGCCCATCAGTTGCAGGCGTACCTCCTCATGCCCCAGCAGGTTGAGGCGGCCCTGCACCACCGGCGACACCGGCCAGCCCGCACGGCGCAAGGTGGCAAACAGGTCCTGTGAAACGCTTGCCCCGTCGGGCGCGGTGAGGCTGGCCTGAGGCTCGCCGCCGATCAGCTGGCTGGCCCGCGCGTAGCTGTCACGCGCCTGGCTGTTGAGCGCCTGCACCCCGGTCAGCAAGGCCGTGGCCAGCCACAGGCCGGTGAGCACGCTGAAAAACTGCACGGGGTGGCGGCGCCAATGGCTGAGCAGCGCGCGCAAGGTCCAATAAAACACCCGCACGTCAGCGCTCGCCAGCGTCGATGACGTGCCCACGGTGCAGCACCACCTGGCGGTCCAGCCGCGCGGCGATGCGCGGGCTGTGGGTGACCATCAGCAGGCTGGTGGGGCTGTCGCGCAGCAGGTCGAGCATCAGTTGCAGCACCTCATCGCTGGTGCTTTCGTCGAGGTTGCCGGTGGGTTCGTCCGCCAGCAGCAGGCCGGGGCGCGAGGCCAGGGCACGGCCTACGGCCACCCGTTGTTGCTGGCCGCCAGACAATTGCTCGGGGTAGCGCTTGAGCAGGTCGCCCAGGCCCAGGCGCTCCACCAGTTGCGCTTGCCACTGCGGGTCCAGGCGCCCGGCCAGGCGCGCCTGGAACGCCAGGTTGTCTTCGACCTTGAGGCTGCCGATCAGGTTGAACTGCTGGAACACCAGGCCGATGTCGGTGCGTCGCCAGTGCGCCAGTTGCGCTTCGCTCATCTGGTCCAGGCGCCGCTCGCCCACCTGGATGCTGCCGCGATCCGTGCGGTCGAGCCCGGCCACCAGGTGCAGCAACGTGCTTTTGCCACTGCCCGACTCGCCCATCAGCGCAAGGCTTGTGCGCGCGCCCAGGTGAAGGTCGACGCCCGCCAGCACGGCCAACGGCCCCTGAGGCGTGCCGTAACTTTTAAACACTTGGTGTACGTGCAGCATCCCCATCCCCCGCCTGCCTGTGGACTGATGCAGAGGATAACGGTTGTAACAATTTTATGTCACATACCTGGGTGACAAGTGCACCTGGCGCTGCCCGCAAATTTTTCACATTGCTTTCACTCGGCGGCCACCTGCGCAACTTTAAATTGCCGCCCATCAGCGATTAACAGCGCGATGTTTTTTTCAAACAACCGTTAGTGCACATCACCACTTTTTAACCTCGACATGTTCAGCAAAAAGACAGCAGCCCTATGACACGCTTTTGCTCAATTACGCGCCCTGCATTTGTTTCCCTGGCCCCGTCTAACTTGCCGCAGCCCGTTAGCGAGTGGCGCCTGAAAGTTATCAATGGTGAATACTGTGGTTGACCTGACTTTGGCCAAGCGCCGCTCACGCTGGGCGTTTGTAAACTGGCGAAACATGCTGCGGCTCAGCCTGTCGGCCGGCGTGCTGGGCGGCCTGTTGGTGGCGGTGTTTATCGGGTGGCCGAGGACACCGCCCGACCTGTCCGTGGGCCAGCGCCTGCTCACCTCTGGCGTGTTGGAAGCCTGGCGCAACGGCGATTTGGTAATCCTGGTGCGCCATGAAGAACGCTGCGACCGCTCCACTAACCCTTGCCTGGGGCCACTGGACGGCTTGACCGTCGCCGGTTCAGTGGCCGCCACCGCCATGGGTAAGGCCTTTCAGACCCTGGGCATGCAAAACACCGACGTGCTGAGCAGCTCCACCACCCGCACGGCGCAGACGTCCCAGTTCATGTTCGGCAAGGTTCAATTGGTGTCCGGCCCGCCGGTGATTTGCGGGCATGCGGTTGGCGAGGAGATCCGGCCCTTCAAGCAGCCGGACCGCAACTTATTGCTGGTCACGCACAGCGCCTGCCTCAGTGATTTCGAGCGCGAACTGGGCTTCCCGCACGCCGCCAGCGCCGACTACGGCACCGCACTGTTTGTCAAAGTACTGCCCTCGGGTAAGTTCAAGGCACTGGGCTTCGTCAACAACAAGGACTGGGCCGTCGCGCTTAAACAACTTTGAGCACTTTTTACTGTTATTAACGCCATCATGTTCAGCCAGCCGACAGCCAGGCTGTGGCAGAGTCTTATATTTTAGTTTCATCCTTTACGGCACCGTTCATTGGCCAACTTATTAATAAAGTTTGGGGCCGACAGTGGACACCTTCGGTTTCACCCGCTTGACTTGGGCACAAGGGCTTGCGCCCTTCGCCAACTAACAGACTGTTCAAGGAATAACGCTCTGTGCTTTTACCCCGCTCGCTGACCGCCGTTTTTACAACTGCTTTCCCCTCGCGCATGGCCGATCTCGATCGGCTGTCAAGACCGCCTGAGAGTGCACGACTGATGACTCGTCTCAAACCCCTGCCCGTGTTGCTGCTGGCATTCGTACTGTTTTATTTGTTGCCCCTGGGCCTGCACGGTCTGTGGATCCCTGACGAAACCCGCTACGCCCAGGTCAGCCAGGAAATGCTGATGAGCGGCAATTGGGTGTCGCCGCATTTCATGGGCGTGCGTTACTTCGAAAAACCCGCCGCCGGTTACTGGCTGATCGCGCTGGGCCAGGCGGTGTTCGGTGAAAACCTGTTCGGCGTACGGATCGCCTCGGCGCTGACCAGCGGCCTGAGCGTGGCGCTGGCCTGGATGGTCGCCCGGCGGCTGTGGAACGACCCCCGCAAGAGCTTTGCCTGTGCCCTGCTCTACATGAGTTTTGGCCTGGTGGCCGGGCAGGCCGGGTATTCCAACCTCGACCCGCAATTCACGTTTTGGGTCAACCTCAGCCTTGTCGCGTTGTGGTTTGCCCTCGACAGCCCCTCGCCCCGTGCATGTACCAGCAGCTGGGTTTTCCTGGGCGTGGCGTGCGGCATGGGCTTTTTGACCAAGGGCTTTCTCGCCTGGCTGCTGCCGGTGCTGATCGCGCTGCCGTACATGCTGTGGCAGCGCCGCCTGAGTGAGTTGTTCAAGTTCGGCCCGCTGGCGATCCTGGTGGCGGGGCTGGTGTGCCTGCCCTGGGTGCTGGCGGTTCACCTTCAGGAACCGGACTACTGGCGCTTCTTTTTCTGGCACGAGCACATTCGCCGCTTTTCTGCCGAAAACGCACAACATACCCGCGCCTGGTGGTTTTTCTTGCCGATCATGGTCGTGGCCTGCATGCCCTGGGCGGCCCTGCTGCCCGCCACACTGCTCAAGACCTGGCAGCAAAAACGCCAGCCCGCCATGGTGTTCCTGGCCCTGTGGCTGCTGTTGCCCCTGGCGTTTTTCAGTACCAGCCGGGGCAAGCTGCCGACTTACATCATGCCGTGCCTGCTGCCGCTGGCGCTGTTGATGGGGCACGCCCTGATCGACTTGCTGAACAACGCCCGCTCCCGCACGCTTCGGGTCAACGGCCTGCTCAACTTCGGCATCGGCCTGGCGGCCATGGTCGCGCTGATCTATCTGCAGGTGGCCAAGCCGCTGTACGGCAACAGCCACAGCGAGATGTTCAACCTGTCACTGACCTTTATCGTGCTCATGGGGTGGATGCTCGCCAACCTGCTGCAAGCGCTGCGCCCGCTGACACTGTGGGCGATGCCCGCCCTGGGCATTGGCTTGCTGGTGCTGCTGTTGCCGTCGGGCATGCCGGCGCAGGTCGAAGAAAACGAGATGCCCGACCAGTTCATCCTCCAGCACATGCAGGCGCTGCAACAGACCGACGCGCTGCTGAGCAACGAACTGGCGTCGGCGTCGGCCCTGTCCTGGCGCCTGCGCCGGCCTGAGGTGGCGTTCTACGGCACCGTCGGCGAACTGCGCTACGGCTTGCACTACCCCGACTCGACGCACCGCAAGGTCAGCGAGGACTCGGTGCAGGACTGGCTCAAGGACGCCCGCAGCAAGGGTTCGGTGGGGGTGCTGATGCGCGTGCGCAGCACCAGCGAAATGCGCGAGGCCAGCCTGCTGCCGCTCGGGGGCAAGCGTTATTACCAGGGCGACCTGCAAATCATCATCTACCCGCCACTGCCGTAACACAGCCGCCTTAACCTGCAACCGGCCCACCGCAAATGCGCTGGGCCGGGCGCTTGTGCCAACCTCTTTGTGCTGCGGGACCCTCGCCATGACGCTCTGGAAAACCCAACGAGGTGCCCTGTTTCTGCTGCTGGGCGTTTCGGCCCTCATCCTGCTGCTGGGCCTGGGCAGCCGCGACCTGTGGGGGCCGGAAACCCGCTGGGCCAACATCGCCCTGCACATGCTGCAAACCGGCAATTACTTCGACCCCTACCTCATGGGCCAGCCGTATTACGACAAGCCCCTGCCCTCCTACTGGCTGATCACCGCACCGGCGAGCCTCGCGGGCGGGCTGGGGCCGTGGTCGTTGCGCCTGTCGTCGGTCGTCGCGGCGTGGCTGAGCATCTGGCTGGTCTACCTGATCGGCGAGCGCCTGTACCGCAAAGGCACCGGCCTGATCGCTGGCTGGATGCTGGCCACCACCTTTTACTTCATGTACTGGGGGCGAGTGGCCACAGCCGACATCCTCACCGTGTGCGGCGTGCTGGCCGCCGTGTGGTGGTACTGGCGCGGGCCGGACGACACCCGCCTGGGGCGCTATTGCGTGTTTTTCCTGCTGCTGGCCGCCACGTCCCTGTTCAAGGGCTTGATCGGTTTCGTTCTGCCGGGCCTGGTGCTGTTGCCGCACCTGCTCGACAAACAGCGCTACAAGCGTCACCTCAACGGGCGCCTGCTGCTGGCAATCGTCATCGCCGCCGTGTTGTATGCCGTTCCGTTCGTGTTGTCCCGGCTCTATGGCGCCCCTAACTACGGCGCAAGCGGCCTGGCCCTGGTGTTTCGGGAAAACGTGGTGCGTTTTTTCGACCCGTTCGACCACATGGGCCCGCTCTACACCTACCTGATTTACCTACCGGCCTACACCCTGCCCTGGACGCCGTGCGGGTTGCTGGGGTTGTGGCTTGCCGTGCGCACTGGCGCCACACCCCGCCCAACGTGCGCTGGCTGGTGTGGGGTTTGGGGTTGCTGTTTATGTTTTTCACCGCCAGCGGCAGCCGACGCAGCTACTACGTCCTGCCCCTGGTGCCCTTCGCGCAATTGCTGGGGGCTTGGTGGCTGAGTGAACGCATGGCGCGCATGGGCAGCATCGCCAAGGGTTGGGCCCGCGGCTTTGGCATGGCGGCCGGGCTGATGGTGCTGGTGTTGGGCGTGGTTTACCCCTGGACCAACGGCAACGGCGGCGTCACCCGGTTTGCCAGTGACGTACGGGCTCTAGCAGAAAACCAGGCGCCCTGGAACGAGTGGCAGTTGGTGATGGTGGACGTGGACAACAAACTGCCGATGTCGATGCAAAACCACGGCGCGCCGTTCGACTACGTGGCCGATACCGAAGACTACCCACGTCAGGGGGACAGCGCAGGCTTCATGGCCTGGCTTGCGAAAAGCCGCGGACACGCGTTTGACCCCCAACGCACGATTGTGGTGGTGCAGGCCACCAAGGACGACCCGACGCCGCTGGAGTATCTGGCGGCAGACCATCAGGTGGTCCGTACGGTGCCAGACAACGGAGAGCGTTTTTTTCATAAACGGGACGGTGGCAGCGTGGCGTTTATTCCAGTGAATCCGGCGCTGCAGGCCCGGCCCTAAGAAGCCGTTATCGAAGAAAGGCGTGCGCACTCAGCCTCACTGCGGTGACTGGGCACCTTTGCCCCCAGCGCCCGCCCCTGCGCCCGGTTGCGAATAAACCCGCCCAGCGCGAACCGCTCGAGCAGCGGCAACACCCGGCCTGCACGCGAAGGGACTGGCAATGCCACACCCTGCGCATCCGCCCACTGGCGTGCGCTGAACACGCAGTCCACACGCCCGTCACGCAGCGCAATCACGCGATCGGCCACCTGCCGCACGTCCGCCAAATGCCGCGACACATACAAAATCGCCACGCCCCGACGGCGCAAGCAGTCAATCAAGCCAAACAAACGCTGGGCTTCGGCGTCCGACAGCGCCGCCGTCGGCTCATCAAGAATCAACAACCTGGGCTGCAACGCAAACGCCCGGGCCAGCACCACCCACTGCCGCTCGGCCGGGCTCAGGCGCTCCACCGGCTGCTGCAACGGCAACACCAGCCCCAGGCCTGCCGCGATGGCCGCGGCGCGCGCCAGCAGGTTCTTGCGGTTCAACCAGAAATCCGTACCCGGCTGGTACAACTCATCGAGCAACAGGTTTTCGGCCACGCTCAACCCCGGCGCGATACCGTCGTCCGCCCGCTGATGCACGGCCACAATCCCCACGCGCCGGGCAGACAACAGCGACTCAAAGCGCTGCGGCCGACCACCCACCCACAACTCGCCGGTGTCGGCCACCTCGCTGCCACCCAAAATCTTCACCAGCGTCGACTTGCCCGCCCCTTCTGCGCCCAGCAACGCCACCACTTCCCCCGGAAAAATATCCAGGCTGACCTGACCCAACGCCTGCGCGTCACCCACGGTCTTGCACAGATCCCGCACGCGGATCAGGGGCTCGGCTGCAACGGCAACAGGGCGGCTCATGGAAAAATCTCTCACGCTGGACGACATACCTTTAATAACGTGCCAGCTCGGGGTTTTATTCCGTACGCCAGCGCGGTAAATCACCGTTTGAAACCGTATCGAAAAAGAACGATGCGCGCCCTACGCAATGCCACGGTCAACCCACGCTCGGGAACAACCGGCACACGCCAGCCTAAGACGCACAAACCGCCCCCCTCGACAGGCTGGCCGCCTTAATGAAGGCCTCGTCCAGGCTGTGGGCATTGTAAGTTTTCATAAAGTCATCCCCGCTCGCAAAATGATTGAAACGGTGCTGGGCCAACATATAAAAGTCATCACACTGCGTTACCACCTCTTCGACATTGTGGGATGACACCAGGATTGCAACGCCCTCTTTAGCAGCGCCCCGCAGACAGCGCCATATATGAAACCGAAACTCCGGATCAACGCCGGCTGTAGGCTCGTCAAACAATACGCAGTCGGCCCCGACAGCAAGAAGTGACAACGTAAAAAACCAGCGTTTCTCCCCATAACTACACAGCGCGGATTTCTTTCGCCATATCTGCGCATAACGCTGGGCAATGCCGGGGCTCCATTGCTCGATTTTTTCAAGTGCGTGCTGCTGGGTCATTTTCTTTTCCGAGCAAAAAAGCATCGCCATATTAAAAACATCAAACATGCGCAACACCGGCGGTGTACTGATAATTTGCGACAGGTATATTTTCTTTTTAAACCCGTCATAAATCCGCCCACTCTCGATTTTTTTCAACCCACAGAGCACATCAAAAAAAGTCGTTTTTCCAGAGCCATTAGGCCCTAGCAAGCCAGTTATGGATCCCGCCTTAATCGTCATAGACGCGTTAGAAATCAAGATATGCTGAAAATATTTAACACTGATGGAGTCCACAACCAGGCTCATTAATAGCGACTCCAGACAGGGTTAATAATCAGGTATTTCAATAACAACCCGAACGTCATCAGCATCAGAAAAAAAGCCATACACACCACACGCATCGAGTTGGAAACCCCAAGCTGCATGATTTCATTGGCCCACCACATGGGGTTGAACACCTTAATATATTCAACAACGGCATGTGGTGCGTTAATGCTCATCACGCCGAGCGCCAACATCACAAAAGATACTATTGAAAGTAGCGTATGCGTATTTTGAAAGCCCATAGGGATGGTCTGAAGTAGGCCACTATGTTTCGACAGCCGAGCCATAGACGCTTT
>NZ_JBSVWN010000027.1:0-74553 GCF_054071325.1 Pseudomonas sp. SDO5215_S409
CCTGCCTGACGGCAGGCCGTTACCGGCCCGCACACAAAAAATCTGACAGTCCCTTGTAGGGGATCACCTCTTGACGGGGTAAAGGCGGTTGATGGTTAAAAAACACATCGATCATGTCCGCCACTTAAATGCCCCCCTTCATTTTTATTTCCCAAAACCGCAAGAACGTTCAATTCCCCCCACGCCCCGCTTCTTATGATTTTCTCAACCCACACCGTTGAGCCCGTCCTATGTCCTTGCGTCCACAAACCTCGCTGCTAGACCCAACCCCCCGTGCCCCCGCCGGTTTTCGTTCCCTGGCCACTGCCACGCATCGCGGTTCCACCACGTTGTTCGACAATGCCCGTGCCGTGCGGGATGACTGGTGCCCCGAGCGCGTGGCCTATGCCTATGGCCTGCACGGCACGCCCACCAGCCTTGAACTGGCTGAGCGCATTGCGTTGCTGGAGGGCGCTGCGCATTGCTTTATCACGCCCGGTGGCCAGGCGGCGATTGCGCTGGTGTATTTGGCGTTTTGCGCCAGTGGCGATCATGTGTTGGTGCCGCAAAGTGCCTACGGCCCGAACAATGACCTGGCCCGTGACCTGTTGGCCAGGCTCGGGATTGTGGTGCAAACCTATGACCCGATGCTCGGCGCCGATATTGCCGCGTTGATCCGTCCCAATACGTCGCTGATCTGGTGCGAAAGCCCGGGCTCGGCAACGATGGAGGTGCAGGATGTGCCGGCCATTGTCGCCGTGGCCCGGGCCGCGGGGGTGGTGGTGGCGCTGGACAACACGTATGCGGCCGGTGTGTTGTTTGACGCGTTTGGCCATGGCGTGGATGTGTCGATTCAGGCGTTGACCAAGTACGTGGGGGGCCACAGTGATCTGCTGTTGGGCTCGGTGTCTACCTGCAACCCGGCGCATTACCAGGCGCTCGGGCAGGCCCGCTCGTTGCTGGGCATGGCGGTGTCGCCGGATGACTGCAGCCTGGCGCTGCGGGGGCTGCAAACCCTGTGGGTGCGCCTGGCACATTTGGAGGCCGCCACGCTGCAGGTGGCGCGTTGGCTCAAGGCGCGCCCGGAGGTTGAAGCGGTGTTGCACCCGGCCTTGCCCGACTGCCCCGGCCATGCGCTGTGGCAGCGTGATTTCACGGGCTCCAGCAGTGTGTTTTCGGTGGTCTTCGCGCCCGAGCTCAGCGGTGAGCCGCTGCTGGATTTCATCGATCACTTGAGCCTGTTCCATCTGGGCTACAGCTGGGGCGGTGTCACCAGCCTGGTGGCGCCGCATTTCAACCTCTCCCGCGACGTACGCCAGTACGGCGACCGGCTGGTGCGTTTCAACATCGGCCTGGAGCACGTCGACGACTTGATCGCCGACCTCGAACACGCCTTTTCCACCCATAAAAATCATTACGGAGATGCGCAATGAAAACCCTCACCGCTCTGATAGTCGCCGGCACCGTGCTTGGCGTCAGCGGCTTGGCCCAGGCTGGCGTCACCCTGGAGGCGATTCACAAAAAAGGTTTTATCCAGTGCGGCGTGTCCGACGGCATCCCCGGTTTTTCGGTGCCAGATAAAACCGGCAAGCAGCAGGGCCTGGACGTGGACGTGTGCCACGCCGTGGCCGCTGCGGTGTTTGGTGACGCCAATAAAGTGCATTTCACGCCCACCAACGGCAAGGAGCGTCTGGCGGCGTTGCAGTCCGGGGAGATCGATATTCTCTCGCGCAGCACCACCTGGACCAGCTCCCGGGACGCGGGCATGGGGTTGGTGTTTGCCGGGGTGACCTACTACGACGGCGCCGGTTTTATGGTCAACAAAAAGCTGGGCGTCAGCAGCGCCACGCAGCTGGACGGCGCCTCGCTGTGCATCCAGGCCGGCACCACCACCGAGCTCAACGCCTCGGATTTTTTCCGCAGCCATGGCCTTAAATACACGCCCATCACCTTTGACACGTCCGAAGAAACCGCCAAGGCCCTGCAAGCCGGGCGCTGTGATGTGATCACCGCTGACAAGTCGCAACTCAATGCGCAGCGCAGCCAGATGACCACGCCCGACGACTACGTGATCCTGCCCGAAACCATTTCCAAGGAGCCACTCGGCCCGGTGGTGCGTCGTGGCGATGACGAGTGGTTCAGCATTGTGCGCTGGACGCTCTTCGCCATGCTCAATGCCGAGGAGGCCGGGGTGACATCGGCCAATGTAGAGGCGCAGGCCGCGTCTACCCACAACCCCGATGTCGCGCGGTTGCTGGGGGCCGACGGTGACTACGGCAAGGACCTCAAGCTGCCCAAGGACTGGGTGGTGCAGGTGATCAAGCAAGTGGGCAACTACGGCGAAGCGTTCGACCGGGCCTTTGGCCCCGGCACGCCGCTGGCCATTGACCGGGGCCTGAACCGGCTGTGGAACCAGGGCGGCATCCAGTACGGCCCGCCGATTCGCTGAGGCGCCACCGGCAAGCGGGAGCGCGGCCCGTTCCCGCTTTTGATCTATGTTGACTGAATGACAAAGCCGTTTCGGTCACTCCCGCACGGCACTTTCACCCTGGTCCGCAACCTGCTGCTGGTGTGTCGCAACCCTTCAAACCCCTTTTGGAGTAACACCGATGCAGCTCAACCCCACCCATCAAAAACGCTTGATACAAGGACTGCAGGGCTTATGGATGGCCTTGATCCTCCTGGCCGCCTGCGTATGGCTGGCCCCCGCCGCCAAGGCCGACGGCGGCACGGTCGACGACACCTCGTCCATCAACAGCCAGGTGCTGGGCCAGGCCGTGAAATACACGGTCTACCTGCCGCCCGATTACCAGCGTTCCACCCGGTCCTACCCGGTGCTGTACATGATGCACGGCGGCGATGACGGTCGTTACAACGACTGGTTCGTGCAAGACAACCTGGGCAACCTGCTGGACCGCCTGATCACCGAAGGTGCGATCCCGGCGATGATCGTCATCACTCCCGATGGCCTGCGCAACCCGCAGAACCAGTACGCCACGTATTTCATGGACGATGCCGACGGCAAATTCCGCTGGGAAACCATGTTCATCACCGAGTTCATCCCGGCGATGCAAACGCATTACCGCATTCTGGACGACAAGCGTTTTCGCGCCATGGGCGGTTTGTCCATGGGCGGCTTCGCCTCGTTGATGTATGCCTTCAAATACCCGGACTTGTTCAGCGTGGCGGCGGTGATGAGCGCGGCGGTGCGCACCGATGAGCAAATCGTGCAGATGGACGCGCCGGGCTATGCGCGTCGCTATGGGCATGCCTGGGGGGAGGGGCTCAGCGGTGAGCAACGGCTCAACGCGCAGTACCATCACAAAAACGTGCTGGACCTGCTCAAGAGCACCCCGCTGGCCGACGTCAAAAAGACCCGCTATTACCTCGACGTCGGCACCGACGACCCGTTCTTCCAGGGCAATTCACTGCTGCACCTGGCGTTGAACAAGCTGGGCGTGCCCCATCAGTTTCACGCCCGGCCCGGCGCGCACAACTATGACTTCTGGGTGCCGGGCTCCGAGCCGTTGTTGCGGTTCGTGGGGCTGACCTTTGAGGAGCGCAACGCTCAATAAATGAAGGGCAGGTGTATTTGCCATGGCGTAGGCGATGGCAATACGCTTGGCCGGCGCACGTTGCGCAAGGAGCCTTCCCTAATGATCGACCTCTCGGTTCTGGCCCTGTTCGCAGGCGCCTGCATTGCCCTCAACCTCACCCCCGGCCCCGACATGCTGCTGATTGCCTCACGCAGTGTCAGCCAGGGGCGGGCGTCGGGTTTCATGTCGCTGGCCGGTATCCAGACGGGTACGTATTGCCATGCGTTGGCGGCGGCGCTGGGCCTGTCGCAGTTGTTTGTGACGGTGCCGGTGGCGTATGACGTGGTGCGTTTCGCGGGCGCTGCGTACCTGGCTTACCTGGCGTGGAAGTCCTTCACCGCCAAGGCCACGCCGCTTACGGTCAGCAGCGGGGCGGCGTTGCCCCTGGGGCAGATCTTCAAGCAGGGCCTGGTGACCAACCTGCTCAACCCCAAGATGGCCTTGTTCGTGCTCGCGCTGTTCCCGCAATTTGTGCAGCCGGGCCAGGGCTCGCTGGTGGTCCAGATGCTGGTGCTGGCCACGGTGCTGAATGTGACCGGGCTGCTGGTGAACGGCGCGGTGATCGTCCTGGCGGCCAAGTTGCGCCACAAAATGGTCAGCAACCTCAAGGTGGCCAGGCGTTTGAACCAGTTGCTGGGGGCGGTGTTCCTTGGCCTGGCGTGTCGGCTGGTGCTGGTGTCGGGGCGTTAGGCCCGGCATCCGGGCGCCGCGTTTGGTCGGATTACCCACGTGGCGTGATGTTTGACGACACACGCCGCCTGAAAACCCGGATAATGGCCGCCAAATTTTCGGCTCGCTATTGTGGTAATCCCCCATGGAAATCAAGGTCAACTTTCTCGACAACCTGCGGCTTGAAGCCAAGTTCGACGACTTCACGGTGGTGGCCGACCAACCGATCCGCTACAAGGGCGACGGCTCGGCGCCGGGCCCGTTCGATTATTTCCTCGCCTCGTCGGCGCTGTGCGCGGCGTATTTTGTGAAGCTGTACTGCCAGACCCGTGACATTCCCACCGACAACATCCGGCTGTCGCAGAACAACATCGTCGACCCCGAGAACCGCTACAACCAGATCTTCAAGATCCAGGTGGAATTGCCCGCCGACATTTCGGCCAAGGACCGCCAGGGCATCCTGCGTTCCATCGACCGTTGCACGGTAAAAAAAGTGGTGCAGACCGGCCCTGAATTCATCATCGAAGAGGTCGAAAACCTCGACGCCGATGCCCAGGCGCTGTTGATGCCCACTACCACCACCCAGGGCGGCACCTACATCGCGGGCAAGGACCTGCCGCTGGAAGACACCATCGCCAACATGTCGGGCATCCTGGCGCGGCTGGGCATGAAGATCGAGATTGCGTCGTGGCGCAACATCGTGCCCAACGTGTGGTCGCTGCATATTCGCGATGCGCAGTCGCCCATGTGCTTTACCAACGGCAAGGGCGCGACCAAAGAGGGCGCGCTGGCCTCGGCGTTGGGCGAGTTCATCGAGCGGCTCAACTGCAACTTCTTCTACAACGACCAGTTCTGGGGCGAAGACATCGCCAACGCCGCCTTTGTGCACTACCCCGACGAGCGCTGGTTTCAGCCGGGCCCAGACGATCAATTGCCAGCGGGGCTCCTGGACGACTACTCGCGCAAGATCTACGACCGCGAGGGCGAGCTGCGTGGCTCGCACTTGTACGACACCAACTCGGGCAATATCGAGCGCGGTATTTGCTCGCTGCCGTTTGTGCGCCAGTCAGACGGCGAGGTGGTGTATTTCCCGTCCAACCTCATCGAAAACCTCTACCTGAGCAACGGCATGAGCGCCGGTAACACCCTGGCCGAGGCGCAGGTGCAGTGCCTGTCGGAGATCTTCGAGCGCGCGGTGAAACGCGTGATCATCGAGCGCGAAATGGCCCTGCCGGACGTGCCACAGGACGTGTTGGCCAAGTACCCGGGCATCGTTGCCGGCATTCAGGGCCTGGAAGAGCAGGGGTTCCCGGTGCTGGTCAAGGATGCGTCCCTGGGCGGTGAATTCCCGGTAATGTGCGTCACCTTGATGAACCCGCGCACCGGCGGCGTGTTCGCCTCGTTTGGCGCGCACCCCAGCCTTGAAGTGGCGCTGGAACGCAGCCTCACCGAGTTGCTGCAAGGCCGCAGCTTCGAAGGCCTGAACGACCTGCCCCAGCCCACCTTCGAAGGCCAGGCGGTGACCGAGCCGAACAACTTCGTCGAGCACTTCATCGACTCCAGCGGCGTGGTGTCGTGGCGTTTCTTCAGCAGCCAGTCAGACTACGACTTCGTCGAATGGGACTTCACCAGCACCGGCGAAAACGCCAACGCCGACGAAGCCGCGACCCTGTTCGCCATCCTGGAGGGCATGGGCAAGGAAGTGTACATGGCCGTCTATGAGCACCTCGGCGCCACGGCGTGCCGCATCCTGGTGCCCGACTACTCGGAAATCTACCCGGTGGAAGACCTGATCTGGGATAACACCAACAAGGCGCTGTTCTTCCGTGAAGACATCCTCAACCTGCACCGCCTGGACGATGACGAACTGCACGCGCTGGTCGAGCGCCTGATCGAAAGCGAGCTGGACGACTACACCGACATCACCACCCTCATCGGCATCGAGTTCGACGACAACACGGCCTGGGGCCAGTTGACGATCCTAGAGCTCAAGCTGCTGATCTGCCTGGCCTTGCAGCAGTTTGAAGAAGCCAAGGAGCTGGTGGAAATGTTCCTGCAATACAACGACAACACGGTGGAGCGCGGCCTGTTCTACCAGGCGCTGAACGCGGTGCTGGAAATGCAGCTGGACGACGACCTGGAACTGGACGACTACGAAGTCAACTTCCGCCGCATGTTCGGCAATGAGCGGATGGACGCCGTCATCGGCTCAGTGGACGGCAGCGTGCGTTTCTACGGGTTGACGCCCACCAGCCTGAAGCTTGAAGGACTGGACCGCCACCTGCGCCTGATCGACAGCTACAAGAAGTTGCACGCGGCGCGGGCCGGGGTTTGATCCGCGCCCACGTACCGCTTATCTGAATAGGGGGCGGGCGGCACCCGCCCCCCGGAACCGTTGGGGCCTGGACGACACTCACTGATTTACGTCTGACGAAAATCGAGTCCCGGCACCCATGCCCAAGATCAGCTCCGCTCAACACGTTGTCCCTGTACCCCCCTCTTTTGGCGCCGAGGCTGCTGCGCCCGAGTCCGTAAAGGTCGCGCCAGCCAGCGCAGGCAGCCAGGCCAAGCCTGTCAGCCTGGAGCAACGAATCCTCAATGCCACTCGCACGCCACTGAACCGGGCCTCTCTGGAGCGTCAGCCATCGGTCAGCCTGGGATCGTCCCGCGCGGCGCTGCCTGCGCTGGAACGGGCCGCCCCAAAAGGCTTGAAAAGTGCGTTCTACCTGCCGACGTCACACACCAATATCAACTTGAATTGCATGGTCACGCTGCGGCCCGAAGAGGCTGAAGACGACAGGCCCAACAGCTCCTCCAAAGTGCAGTGCCGACACCTGGCTATGGAGTATTTCAACGCCCCCAAAAAGTCCGCTTACCTGGAGTCGGTCAACAGCGAGGCGAGGCTTACGCGCTACTTTTCCGGTGGCAAGCTGCGGGCCTCCCAGCAGCAAGTGACCGGCATGGTCAGCCAGGCGACGTCGCGCAATACCAATATGGTTTCCCTGGACAAGTTCCCCGAACAGGTGCGCGACATCGCAAGGATGCTGACGGCGAAGAGGCAGACGAACGCTGACTTTCTGATCGTCAACGGTCACCACGCTCGAGCGTTGAACGTCAAGATCAAGGACGCCGGGCGGGTGTGCGTGACGCTCTACAACCCCAACAACACGGGTAACCACTCAAGGCTGGAGGCCCGTGACTGCAACGACCTCGACACATTGCGCCAGCTCATCGTGCATTTTCGCGATCTTGAAGACGACGGGCATGCGTTTGCCTTCCACGCCAGGCACGACATGTTCAATCCCGAGCAGGCCATGAACTATCTGCAGGCCGGGGCGAAGTCCACGCCGACCCAGGTGACCGAGTCGGCCATGAATATCGCGTTCAAACGCAATGACCCGACGCTGACCTTGCAACTGATGGCGAAGGCCGTCAGCGAACACCCACGGGGCGGGCGCAGTTTAAAAGAGGCCCTGGCGGGCACGTGCAATGGCTTTCCCGGGTTTTTTACGGCGTTGCTCGACGGGCACACGTCCACTGTTTCGGCCTGGATGAGCCAGACAGCCAACCTCGCGGAGCGCGGGTTATTAAAGCCCGACGAGGTGTTTGAGTTGTTCCGGGCAGAGGGAGGGACCAGCAACGTCACGCGGGCGGGGTTGATCGCGCCGATGTTGAAAAAGAACAGTGCCGTCATCGGCCAGTTCCTGGCCCAGGTCAACGATGCCGCCGGGCGCGGCGCCTTGAAGCGCGACCACGTCAAAGCGCTGTTTTGCACGCCAAACGCTGTTTGCGGGAGCGGCATCAACTTGCTGTTTCGCAACCGCGACGTCGCGTCCTTGAACGCCGTCGTAGAGCAGCTGGTGCGTGCCCACCAGCAAAAAGTACTCTCGGGCAGTGACGTCAAAAAAGTACTGCAATGGCAGAAATCCCACGACAGGTACGCAACACCGCCTGCCGTGACTGCGCGGCAGCTCGAAGAGCTTACGCAGGTGATGCAGCCGTTGGTGAGCCGGGGGGCGATGAAGCCGGACGATGTGAATCAGTTGTTTGTGGCCCATGGGTTGGTCGAGAAGTCAGGCAAGTCGCTGGCGTCGAAGATCTTCCGGTAAGTCGTTGTTGAAGGAACCCGTTTCGGGTTTATGACACTCACTTTTATTTGAGCGTGTGGAAAACTTATGAATGTTTCCAGGCCTGGTCCCTCTCACTATCCCACCGATGTAAGTTCCCAGCCGCCGGCCTCGCCGCTGCATGCGGCGGTTGCCAGTGGCGATCCTGCCCTGGTGATGCAACTGCGCCAGAAGCGCGAGCGCGCCAACAAGCTGGATGCCAACGGGCAATCGCCGTTGGACATGCTGCAAAACATGCAGGGGCTTGATGAGCGCAGCCGCTCGGGTTTGCGCATGGCGCTGTTGCAATCGCTGAACCCCACGGCGCCGGTGGGTTACCTGAAACCCGAAGCGTTGCACGGCAGCCCCTGGGGCTTTGAGATTCTTGAGTCCAGAGCGCTCAAAGGCGGCGTCAACGACAGCAAGGGCGGCGCGCAATCGCTGGAAGGAAAAGTGTTTTTTTCGGACCGCACACCGGAGCTTGTCGGCTCGGATAAAACCCGCGGTGACCTGCGCGTCAAGGCGCGTGAATATTCTGCCGGCAAAGGAGCGCTCCCCAGCAACGCCTCCTCACGTGTACGCCAGCATCGCCTGACGCAAGCTATGCTCAGCGGGCGAACGCTGCAAACCGGCGCGCCACCGATGCGGATCCAGGTCAGTCATTTAAATGACCCCGACAGCCCGCAAGTCGTCGCCTGGTTGCAAAATTACTTGCACCACGCCTACATCGCGAAGGGGACGGAGAAAAATTTCGTCGCGGCGTCGCTCGAGCATCACGCGGCGACCTTGAATTTGCCCCAGGCGCTCACGCTTGAAGCGGGCGGGCGCGAAGTCACGTTGCAAGGCAAGGACCTGCAGCGTCTCTACCGGCATGCCGCCACTGGCCTGCAACAGCAATTGGAAGGTGGTAAAGCGCCTTTCCTGGGCCTGCTGAACCAGGGCGCCATCGTTCCGCTGGTGTTTGGCTTCGACAAGATCAACAACTTGTCCCAGCACAAAATCCACTACCAGATGACCGGCAACGTTAAACAGTACAGCTACCAGTCCGAAACCCATCCGCTTTCAGGCAGCCGAAATGGCGGCAAGCTCAAGGAGATTGAGGTGCGCAGCCTGGCAGACCTGGCCACGTTGTGCCTGGGCTGTGCTGCCAAAGGGGTCACCTTGCCGGCCGATGTGCTTATCCGGGTAAAACCCCAGAAAAACGTCAAGGCGCAGTACCTGGATGTGCGTAAATTCGGGCAGTTTCAGCAGAGTATCCGCCAACAGGTCAACCACGTGACGGGCGGCACCCTGCACGCCCAGAGCATGGAAGGCCTCCAGGCGCTCAATACACGATTGCGTGCCAGCGACTTGGCGTCTCTTCTCTAAGGACGGTGCTTCACGCGAGAGCCTGCGCATGTGGCCAGAATGGCGATGACACTCTGGCCTGCACATCCTTGAGCGGTACAACTGGCGCGGCGACGGGAAGCAATTGCCCCGTTTAATAGGAAGCATTACTATTCACGCCCCGCCTCCCCAGTGCTCTCGCGATGATTCCTCAGCCGCCCCGCAGAACAGGCTTTTTCGAGCACTACGAAGAGTTGATCGGGACCTGGACACGTCGCCTGAGAAACCGCTCGCAGGCCGAGGATCTGGCCCACGACACCTTTGTGCGGGTGCTTGAGTCCAAATCCGCCCAGGTTGAGCAGCCGCGCGCCTACCTGCACCAGACCGCACGTAACATTGCCGTGGACGCCTACCGCCGAGAGGACCGCCGCGAAGCGCTGGGCCTGCAAGAGACATTTGATCAGTGCTCGTCCACAAGCGGCGACCCGGAGCACTACATGCATGCCATCCAATTGGCAGACTCGATCGAGCGGGCGCTGGCCGAGCTGCCGCTCAATTGCCGCAAGATTTTCATCTGGCAGAAGATCGAAGGCCTCACCCAGCTGGAAATCGCCGAGCGGTTGGGGCTGTCAAAAAACATGGTGGAAAAGTATATGATCCGCACCCTGCGGCATCTGCGCGACCGCCTAGACGCGATGGCCCCATGACCCATGCCCGTGAAACAGGATCTTCCATGATGGATACCCGTGAGTGTGCAGGCGGCAATGCAACGGCCCGCGACGAGGCCGCGCAATGGTTTACGCGTGTACAAGACAGCCCGATGAGCGTTGAGGAGCGCGGCCGTTTCGATGCCTGGCGTAAGGAGGACCCTGCGCACCAGTACGAATTCGATGTGCTGCAAGGCCTGTGGCAGGCCGCCGACCTGCTGCCCAAGGCCCGCTTGCAGGCGCTGGTTGCTGCCCCGGTGCCATCACCCAGGCGGCGCCAGGCGCTGCGTTATGCGGTGGCCGCCGGGGTGATGGCGGTGGCGGTGGGGGTTGGTCTGTTCAGTGGTTTTAATCAGCCGGCCCCCTATGACGCCGAGTTCCAGACGGCCCTGGGCGAGCGCCGCCAAGTGGCGTTGCCCGACGGCTCGGTGATGGAGCTGAACGGCCGCAGCTGGGTGGCGGTGCACTATGTCAAAGGCCAGCGGGGCATCGAGCTCAAGCAGGGCGAAGCCATGTTCAGCGTCGAGCACGATACCGCGCGGCCCTTCGTGGTGAAGGCCGGGGCAGGGCAGGTGACGGTCACCGGCACGCGTTTCGACGTGCGCCGTGACGATGACCAGACCCGCGTGGTGGTGGAGGCCGGGACGGTCAAGGTCCAGGGCAACGGCACGCACGATGTGGTGATGCTCACCGCCGGGCGCGGCACGCACATTGACGGGCAGGGTCGGGTGGCAGCGGCCTACGCGGTCAATGCCCAGGAGCTCACCGCCTGGCGCACCGGCAAGCTGGTGTTCAGCAACGCATCGTTGGCGCAGGTGGCCCAGGAAGTCTCGCGTTACCGCGAGCAGCCGTTGCGGGTCAGCGGCGCGGCGGTGGCCAGCTTGCACTTGACCAGCGTGTTCAATGCCAACGACACCGATGCCCTGATCAAGGCCTTGCCGCACATCCTGCCGGTGGCCTTGCGTACCTTGCCGGACGGCAGCCAGGAAATAATTTCACGATAATTTCACATTGCATTCAGGTTTTTTTTGAGTTCTTCGTCTTCTTGTCCAACTGCAACTGGTTTGCATTAACAGCCGCATTCATTTGCGATCACAGGACCCAGGACGACGTGAAAAAACTCGCCGTGAAAAACAATAAATCCTCCCGCTGGGCGCCCCTCGCCCTGGCGTTGGCCGTAAGCGCAGCCATGCCTGCCGCCTTCGCTGCCGACGGTATTCACATCCAGGCGCAGCCCCTGGGTGCGGCCTTGAGCCAGTTGGGTCTGCAAACCTCGCTGCAAGTGTTCTTCAGCCCCGACATGGTGGCGGGCAAGCAAGCCCCGGCGGTAGACGGCAACCTGTCGCCCGAACAAGCCCTGCGCCAACTGCTGCAAGGCAGCGGCCTGGACTACCAGATCGATGCAGGCTCCGTGACCCTGCGCCCGCTGAGCGGTGGCAACGGCGCCGCGGGCTCGCCGCTTGAGCTGGGCGCGACGGACATCAAAGTGGTCGGTGACTGGCTGGGTGACGCCAATGCCGCCGTGGTGCAGAACCACCCGGGCGCGCGCACCGTTGTGCGCCGTGAGGCCATGGTGGAGCAGGGCGCAATGAACGTCGGTGACGTGCTGCGCCGCATCCCGGGCGTGCAGGTGCAGGAAGCCAACGGCACGGGTGGCAGCGACGTGTCCCTCAACGTGGGTGTGCGCGGCCTCACTTCGCGCTTGTCGCCACGTTCCACCGTCTTGATTGATGGCGTACCGGCAGCCTTTGCTCCGTACGGCCAGCCACAGCTGTCGATGGCGCCGATTTCGTCGGGCAACCTGGACAGCATCGACGTGGTACGCGGCGCCGGTTCCGTGCGTTATGGACCACAGAACGTGGGCGGCGTGATCAACTTCGTGACCCGTGCCATCCCCGAGAAATTCTCCGGTGAGGTGGGCACCACCTTGGAAACCGCCTCCCATGGTGGCTGGAAACACATCGACAACGCGTTTATCGGCGGCACCGCCGACAACGGTATCGGTGCGGCCCTGTTGTATTCGGGTACCAAGGGTGACGGTTACCGCGACCGCAATAACTCCAACGACATCGACGACGTGCTGTTCAAGACCCACTGGGCGCCGACCGATCAAGACGACTTCTCGCTCAACTTCCACTACTACGACGCCACCGCCGACATGCCCGGCGGCTTGACCCAGAAGCAGTACAACGACAACCGCTACCAATCGGTGCGCGACTGGGATGACTTCACCGGCCGGCGCAAGGACGTGTCCTTCAAGTACATCCGCCAGATCGACGACCGTACCCAGGCTGAAGTGCTGACCTACTACACCGACAGTTTCCGTGGCAGCCACATTGCCAACCGTGACCTGAAGACCATCGGCATCTACCCGCGCACGTACTACACCTTTGGTATCGAGCCGCGTGTGTCCCATGTGTTCGACCTGGGCCCGACCACCCAGGAAGTGGGCGTGGGCTACCGTTACCTCAAAGAAGGCATGCACGAGCAGGCCGGCAGCCTGGCGCTGGTCAACAACGTGCCCACGCCGGTTGGCCAGAACGACGGCCACATCTACCAGGACCGCACCGGCGGCACCGAGGCCAATGCGTATTACATCGATGACAAGATCGATATCGGCAAGTGGACCATCACCCCGGGCATTCGCTTCGAAGACATCCGCACGCACTTGCATGATCGCCCGGTCGTTGCCCTGAACGGCCAGCGTGTGCAAGAGAAAGACCGCAAGATCAACAGTAACGAGCCGTTGCCGGCCCTGAGCGTGATGTACCACGTCTCCGACGCCTGGAAGCTGTTCGCCAACTTCGAAACCTCCTTTGGCAGCCAGCAATACGCGCAGCTGATCCAGGGCGGTAACGGCAACCAGACGGCCGCGGGCCTCACGCCTGAAAAAGCCAAGACCTATGAAGTGGGCACCCGCTACAACGACAACGTATGGGGCGGCGAAGTCACCCTGTTCTACATCGACTTTACCGACGAGCTGCAATACGTCAGCAACGATGTGGGCTGGACCAACCTGGGCGCCACCAAGCACCAAGGTATCGAGACGTCGGGCCATTACGACCTGTCCAACCTCGACCCGCGCCTGGAGGGCCTGACCGCTAACGCCGGTTTCACCTACACCAAGGCGACGTCCGAGGGTGATGTGCCGTTCAAGGGCCGTGACCTGCCGCTGTACTCGCGCCAAGTCGTGACTGCGGGCCTGCGGTATGACGTTAACCACTGGACCCACAACCTGGACGTCTACGCCCAGTCGGGCCAGCGTGCGCCGGGCACCACCAGCACCTACATCACCCAAGGCACCGCCGATGGGCAGTACGGCGACATCCCGGGCCACGTCTCGGTCAACCTGCGCAGCGGTTATGACTTTGGCGCGCAGCTGTCGAACCTGAAAGTGGGCGTCGGCGTTAAAAACGTGTTCAACCAGGAGTACTTCACGCGCTCCAGCGACAACAACGCCGGGATCTACCCAGGCCAGCCGCGTACGTTCTTTGTGCAGGCAAGCGTCGGGTTCTGATCGCCCGGTGCATGAAAAATCGCAGCCTTGGCTGCGATTTTTTTTGCCTGGGGTTTATCCAGGGGCTGCGTCTGACCGTTTGCGGGCTATTTGCCGGGGGCGCAGGAACCGTTTCTGACAGGTGCGCCACACAAGGGTCGCCTGCTTTCCTTCACATCGAAACGCAGAAACCGTGCGCACAGAATGTGGACGCGACAGGTGAACCTTGTATCCGCTGGATTGGAGAACGCTATGTCGGTATCAACGCTTGATAGACCTGTCCCTGCCTCGACCCCGGGCCTGCCCACGGCCCGTGCCGCCCGGCCGGCCTCTGCGCCTGCGCACCACAACGCCGGTCATGTGAGCTTCAGCGCACGGCAACACCCCACGGGCCCGGTGTTCAATGCCGGGCAACACGCCGAGTACCGCCACAACGGTCAAGGGCAGACGCCTCACGCCGCCCTGCTGGAAACCCCGGTGAACACCTTAATGGCGCTGCTGCGCAAAATGTTTGGCAACGGTTTTGGCGACCACCGCCCGGCCCACGCCGCCCCCTGCCAGGGCAAACCACGCCCGCACGAGACGCACCGGCCCGATCCGGCCCATGCCAAGCCCAACCGCCCTGGCAGCCCTTACGCAAAACAAAGCAACGAGCAACTGGCCCAACGCCTGCTGGACAACTTCGACGCCTTCAAAGACCCGAAGAGCCCCGACTACATCACCACGCAGGCCCTTGAAGCCATGGCGAGCCGCGCACTCACCGGCAACCCGTCGGTGGACCAGAACATCCGCCTGGCCCGGGAACTGCTCAAGCGCCCGGAACTGGTGCAGGCCCTCGACCGCAACAGCGGCACCGGCGCCACGGACGGCCTGATCAGCCGGGAAACCCTTACACGCACCCTCAAGAGCCAAAGCCCGTTCAAATACCAGGACGACAAGCAACTGGCGGGCGAAATGCTCAAACATTTCGATGAACTCAAAGGCGGCTTCTGGAGCCGCACCATCAACATCGACGACCTGAAAGACCTGGCTTCGCGCAAGCTGACCGGCGACCCGGCCAAAGACCGCCTTATCTGGCTGGCCCGGGAAATCACCCAGCGCAGTGATGTGCTGATGAAGATGGACAACACCGGCAGCCGCGATGACGACGGTTTGATCAGCAAGAAAGCCTTGCGCAAGCTGTCACGCTGACCCGTACCCATCCTGAGGGAGCCACGCGTCACGAGCGGTTCGTGGCGCTTTTTCTTGAACGGCATGCCAGGGCCTGAATATGACGTCCGCTTCTTTTGAATCCCGCCGAGTACCCAACCCGGGTACGTTTGCACCACTGCCCGAGGCGCCGCCGCCACATGCCTGCCAGGCCCGGCGCATGAAAGGCTATGCCGGCCAGCGAAGGTTCCAGGCGCCGGTCCCTGATGACTTCGCCAAAGGCATGCTGGCCCCCGAACACGCGCCCGGTGAAGGCGATTCGTTCAAGCCGTTCCAGCGGGCCCTGGCATCGGTGCTCAACCGCCTGGGGGCGCTGTGGCGCGGTCACAGGCCAGGCTGAGCATTTACATGCTGTCACCGCTTGGCCGCCCGCCGCCGGAACTATCGACGCTTGCCTGCCACATACCAAAAGCTTGTTTCACCGCGATCATAGGCATGATTTCGGCCCTTAAGGTGGCGCTCGCCAGGCAAGCATGGACTTGAAAAAGGCTGGAGAAAAAGCATGAAAATTGACGGTGCCCCCCCTCGCGCATGGCCCGACCCTGAACCTGCCCAGGCCCGCTGGCAGAACGACGAGCCGGGCCGGGCACGGCCTGCGGCCTTGCCCCCTCGCGACTTGCAGCACTTCCCCGGTGCGGCGCTGAACCCCTACATCAACTGGTCCGACAGCCGCCTGGCAGAAGAACTGGGCCGCCATTTTTCAGCGATGGAAACCCGCTATGACCGCTAACGGCCTGACGCTTGCGACCCTGCAGCGCATCGCCGCCCAAGCGTTGGGCGAGAGCGAGGCGCAGGACACCACTATTTTGCTGGTGAGGGCGATCCTCAGGCGCCCGCGGCTGGTCGATGCGATCGTTGACGAGCAAGGGCGCGTCACCCGCGACAGCCTGGCCGACGCGGCGGCAAAACTGTTTGGCAACAGCGATACCGGCGCCTTCAGCCACGACCCGTTTCACGCCACTAACAATGTCCAACTGGTGCAGGCGTTCAAGGCAATGTTCGACGAACTGCGCGACAGCCTGCAGGACCGGACCTTCTTTTTTGAAAAGCACCGGTACGTGAGAATCGAGAAGCTGGTGGCCATCAGCCAAGACCCGAACGAACTCGACGGCCATGGGCTGCCGGTGCTGGACCGGTCGACGGGCTTGCCCCGCAAACGCTACAGCGAGCAGCACGTGTACATGGCCAAAAACCTGGTCGAACGCCCGGGTTTGTTGCGGGCCCTGGACAACGCCAACGCCCGTGGCCTGTTCGGTCGCCAGCATCAGGACGGCTGGCTGAACAATAAAAGCCTGGACCGCTGGTTGGAGCAGGACAGGGCGCAGGATGGCCTCTGACAGGGACGCGCACACGCACGTCCCTCAACCGACGGTTATACCCGCAGGATTTTGCCGCTGATCGCCACCCCAGCCAGTAACACGGCAATCAACACAAACGCAGTGCTCAGGCTGCTGCCATGGGCGATAAAGCCGATGACGGCGGGGCCGGCCAAAATGCCCGCGTACCCCAGGGTGGTGATGGCCGGCACAGCAATGTGTTCGGGCATGACGTTTTGTTTGCCGACGGCGGTGTACAGCACCGGCACGATGTTCGAACAGCCAGCGCCCACCAGCGCGTAGCCCAGCAAGGCGGTTTCCCAGGCCGGGAGCAACGTCGCCAACAGGATGCCGCCCGCCGCCAGCGCGCCGCCCAGCACAATCACGCGGGTGGCGCCCAGGCGGCGCACGATGACATCACCGGTCAGGCGGCCAGCGGTCATGGTCAGCGCAAAGGCCGCGTAGCCAAGCCCTGCGTAGGCCTCGTCCAGGCCACGTTCGGCACTCAGGAACACGGCGCTCCAGTCCAGCACCGCGCCTTCGGCCAGAAACACCACAAAACACAGGCAGCCGATAAACAGCACCACGCCGTGGGGCACGGCAAAGGGCGGGCCGGAGCTTTCGCTGCCGTAGGGCAACAGGTGGGGCCCGGCCTTGAGCAGCGCCAGTGCCAGGATGATCAGCACCACCCACGTGGCGTGCAGTGGCGACAGGCCAAGGCCAAGCAAGCCGCTGACGCCCGCGGCGCCGACGATCCCGCCCAGGCTGAACAACCCATGAAAGCCCGACATCATGTTTTTGCCACTGGCCCGCTCGACGATCACCGCCTGCAGGTTGACGGTGGAGTCCACCGTGCCAAGGCCTGCGCCAAACACGAACAGCGCGGCGATCAGCATCGGGATCGACGTGACGGTGGCCAGCAGCGGCAAGGCCACACCGATCAAAATCGTCCCGGCCGTGGTCACCCGGCGAATGCCAAAGCGCGAGGCCAGCGCACCGGCCAGCGGCATCGCGAGAATCGAACCCACCCCCAGGCACAACAGCAGTAACCCCAGTGTGCCTTCATCGAGCTGCGCGCGAGCCTTGGCGTACGGCACCAGCGGTGCCCAGGCGGCGATGCCGAAACCGGCGATGAAAAAGGCGATACGGGTCGACATTTGTTCCAGCCGCCCGGGAACCACGGGCGCTGGGGTGCTGATGGCAGTCATGACAAATCCTTTGTTTGGCGTTCGACGAACAGGGTGCGGCGCCACATCGTTACACATCAGGCCTGACGGTGCGAGCGGGGTTCCTTGGACAGCGCCCCGGCAGAAGTTTATTTTTACCCATCCGGAACCCGACCCACGCCGCCCGCCACACAGAGGCGTGGTGGATGAGGGGGTCTGCAAGGTGCGTAATCCCCGCGTGAACTGGTGAACCCCAGGCTTCACGTGGGTGATTACCACCTTCCAGACCCATCCTTGGCAGTGGCATCGATACGCCACTTGCTGGACAATCGCGAGCCATCCCCCAAGGCGAGCGCCCCCCATGACGGTGTTCTACGACGCACGCGGCAATCTCTACGCCGTGGTCAGCCCCGACCAACTGCGCCGCCAGGGCATCGACCTGCCGGACACCGCCGCCCACGCCGCCGCCGTTAAAGACCGCTGGGCGCCAGCGGCGATTGCTGCCGAGTGTGGCTGGGGTTCGGTGCCGCGCCCACCCGGGGCCAAGTCCCACCGCTGCGATGGGTTGTTGGTCGGGCCGTTCCAGCACCAGGCGCCCTTCGACCTGCTGATCGTCAACACCGACGGCACCCTGGCCGAGCGCAGCGGCAATGGCCTGACCATCTTTGCCCAGGCCCTGACCGACCAGGGGTTGATGACGAGCGCCTGCGCCCTGCGGGTGCATCACGATAAAACCGACGCCCCCTCGCCCGTGGTCACCCAGGTGGAGCCCGCGTCCTACGAACAGGTGCCGGGTTTCTGGCTGTCGCTGGGCCGTCCGGCGTTTGGGCCGGACGCCGTGGGCGCCGTGGGGCAGGGGCCGGTCGCGCCGCTCACGGCGATCAACCCCCAGTGGGGCTGCAACCAGTTTGTGCGGGTGGGCAATCCACATTGCGTGACGCTGGTGGCGCAGGCTTCGCTGCTGCCGGACTATCAACAGATGCACCGGCCTGAGCTGTTTGACCCTTTGCGGGCGATTGCCTTTGCGCCGCCCGTTGGCGGCGGCCAACCCTGTGGCGCCGGGGTCAACCTGCAATGGGCCGCGCGTGAGTCCGCCACGCGGGTCATCGCCCGGGTGTTCGAGCGGGGCGAGGGGCCCACCGCGTCCTCCGGCACCAGCGCCAGTGCGGTGGCCTGCGCTGCCTGGCGGGCCGGGTGGGTCACCGACGGCGTGATCGCCGTGGTGATGCCCGGCGGCACGGCGCCGGTGCGGTTACAGGTACAGGCGGGCGAACTGCTGGGCGTTAGCCTGTTTGGCGTTGCCCGCGTGCAGGCTCACTGAGCGAACTCGACCCGTGCCGGTTGGCGTTTCATCAAGACCTTTCCTGCGCGAATCGAATACAACGGCAAACCTTGGCTGCGAATCACCTCGTAGTCGCTGCTGGCAGAGAGGATGAGCATGTTCGCCGGCCGCCCCGGCTCCAGGCCGTAGCGCTCACCGAGTGCCATGGCCTTGGCGCTGTTGTCGGTGACCAGGTCCAGCGCGTGTTGCAGGGTGCGGTAACCGAGCATATGGCAGATGTGCAACCCGGCTTCCAGTACCCGCAGGATGTTGCCGTTGCCCAGCGGATACCACGGGTCGACGATGGAGTCCTGGCCAAAACACACGTTCATGCCGGCCTCCAGCAGTTCGTTGACGCGGGTCACGCCACGGCGTTTCGGGAACGTGTCGAAGCGCCCTTGCAGGTGAATGCTTTCGGTGGGGCAGGACACAAAGCTGATCCCCGAATGCCCCAACAGGCGGAACAGTTTGGCGCAGTAGGCGTTGTCATAAGAGCCCATCGCCGTGGTGTGGCTGGCGGTCACGCGCGCGCCCATGCCACGGCTGCGGGCTTCTTCGGCCAGCACTTCAAGAAAGCGCGAATGCGGGTCGTCGGTTTCATCGCAATGCACATCGACCAGGCAACCGGTGCGCTCGGCCAGGTCCATCAGGAACTTGACCGAACTCACGCCCTGGTCGCGGGTGTATTCAAAGTGTGGAATGCCGCCGACCACGTCGGCGCCCAGGCGGATGGCTTCTTCCATCAGCTCGCGGCCGTTGCGAAACGACTCGATGCCTTCTTGGGGAAACGCGACGATTTGCAGGTCGACCAGGTGCGAGGTTTCTTCACGCACCTGCAGCATGGCCTTGAGCGCGGTCAGGTTGGGGTCGGTGACGTCGACGTGGGTGCGCACGTGCTGGATGCCATGTGCGGCGAGGGCCTCAAGGGTCTTTTTGGCGCGGGTGCGGGTGTCTTCGGCGGTGATGGTGGCCTTGCGCTCGCCCCAGCATTCGATGCCTTCAAACAGCGTGCCGCTCATGTTCCAGCGTGGCTCGCCCGCAGTCAGGGTGGCGTCGAGGTGGATGTGCGGCTCGACAAAGGGCGGCACCACCAGGTTGCCCGCGGCGTCGAGGTCATCGGGGCCGGCGAGCGGCGCGGTGGTTTGCGGGGTGATGCTGGCGATCCGGCCGTGTTCCAGGTGCAGATCATGCAGGCCTTCACGGTGGCGCAGGCGGGCGTTGATGATGTGCATGGGCAAGTTCCTCTTGGCTATAAACGGGTCAGGCAGACAGTCGCCGGGTGAGCACAATAGGTATAGCCAAACAGGGAAAACAGGTGCGTCGGGTGGGGGGCTTTCTGCCTGGGGATGCAGGCCAAGCCAGTACTCACCGGGCAAGGGCTGAAGGGCCACCCGGTGAGCGCTGCCTGGACATTCGCGGGCTTATTCGCCGCGATAGATGCAACCGCTGGTGCACGTCTCGTGGATACGGATGGCGCTGAGTTCCGGCAGCAGGGGCTTGAGCTCATTCCAGATCCACTTGGCCAGCACTTCGCTGGTGGGGTTTTCCAGGCCGGGAATGTCGTTGAGGTAGTTGTGATCGAGGCGCTCGTACAGCGGGTTGAAAATCGCCTTGATCTCGGAGAAGTCGCGCAGCCAGCCGGTGTGCGGATCCAGGTCGCCGCTCAGGTGGATGGCCACCTTGAACGAGTGGCCATGCAGACGCCCACATTTGTGGCCGTGCGGGACGTGGGGCAGGCGGTGGGCGGACTCGAAGGTAAATTCTTTGAAGATTTCCACGGGGTTCTCGGCTCGGTCAGGTGTCTGGCAGCGAGCGAGTCTAACAGCTTGCCCACCCGCCGCGCATACCACTGGGTCAAAGGGCTTGCAGGTGCTCGCCCAATTGGCCGTTGTCGGCCAGTTGCAGAAACGCATCGCCCAGGCGCTGGCTTTCGCTCATTGCCGTTTGCCAGTATTTATTGCGGGTCGCGTCGTCGCCCATGAAGCGCTTGAAGTCGCTGCGGTCCGGCAGTTTGCCGTGGGGCAGGCGGGCCAGGTACTCCCGGGAGGGGGCCAGCAGCAACACGTCCTGCAGGCCTTGCTGGCTGGCGCGGCGCCACGGCAGGCTTTTGTCGAACCAGCCGGGGATGACCCGGTCGGTGAAGTGCGGGTACAGCACAATGTCGTCGCCGTGGTAGGGCAGGTCGAGGTGATAGTCCAACAACCCGCCGTCGCGGTAGGTGCCGCTGCCCGCGCCGGGCAGGTCGCGCACGCCTTGCATCACCATGGGGATTGAGCCTGAGGCGAGCAGTGCCTGGCGCAGGTTGTTCACGTCCAGTGCAAGAAAGCGCGAGGGAAAGTCATTCAAGGGGTGCAGCGGGGGCGCCTGGCGCGGGTCGTGGAGGATCAGCCGTTCAAAGTGGCGTGACAGCCGGGCGCGACCGCGCAGGTTATTGGCGATCACTGAGGACAACCCCAGGCCCAGGCGGCCACGGTGGTCGTCGGCGAGCAGGCCGTGGCTTTTGACCACCAGGATGTTCAGTCGATAGTCTGGGGTGCCGAGCACCTGGGCATCGCGCCCGGCCAGCAGGTCATCGAGCATGCGCTGACAGCTGCGGCTGATCTCGGCCATGGTCACGCCCTTGGCAAAGCGCTGCTCGTTGTAGAGGCGGCCCAGGTCCAGCAGGCCTTGCACCGGGTCGGGCAGGCAGGCGCTGGCGAACCGCCAGGCGCCAATCGAGGCACCGATCAGCGCGCGTGGGCGGGGCGCGCGGGGGAGCCAGTCGCCGAACAGCGCCAGGTCCAGGCCCTGGATGCCCAGTGCCTTGGGCCCGCCCGCCGCGCCGGGCAGAATGCCGACGTCGGCCGGTGCCAGGCCCTGCTCGCGGATGCGCGCAAACGCGCGTGTACCGGCCTTGAGCGTCAGGGCGGGGAAGTTTATGTGGATGGCCGTCATATCAGTCTCTGTGGCAGCAAGCGGGGCAGTATAGGAAAACTTCCCGGGCGGCAGGCAGGCGATTGCCATGATGGCAATTCAGTTTCAGTTAAGTTGGATCCATTATTGTGCGACCTGTAGGCAAAATATCCTGAAACGGAGACGCTTGATGAAAACCCTCACAGCCTCTGTCGCCCCCCGTATCATCGCCCAGGCCTGCGTCCTGGTGGCGGACGCGGCATTGCACGCATTGGACGCTGTCACAGGCGGTGTCCTCAAGGATCATCAGGAAACGTAATGAAGGTAAATCTGCGCGGCGGCGGTCATGTGGCGCTGGTGCTTGTGCTCTTTTGCTCGGCGCTCAAGGCCCATGACCTGAGCCAGGATCAGGCACTGCACCTGCGTCGGTCGGGGGCCATCGCGCCGCTGGAGCAATTGTTGGGGCCCGCATTGGCGCGTTATCCGGGCGCGCGGTTGTTGGATGCCGAGCTTGAAGAGCATAAGGATCGCCCTGTGCGCTACATCTATGAAATCGAGTTGTTGACCGTCGAAGGCGTGGTGCGTGAGATCGAACTCGACGCCAATACCGGTGAGTTGCTCAAAGACAAGGAAGACGACTGATGCGCCTGCTGTTGGTGGAAGACCACGTGCCGTTGGCCGATGAACTGATGGCCGGGCTCAATCGTCAGGGGTACGCCGTGGACTGGCTGGCCGACGGGCGCGACGCGGTCTATCAGGGGCGCAGCGAACCGTACGACCTGATCGTGCTCGACCTCGGCCTGCCCGGCGTGCCAGGCCTTGAAGTGTTGGCGCAATGGCGCGCGGCGGGGCTGGCCACGCCGGTGCTGATCCTCACTGCCCGTGACTCCTGGGCCGAGCGCATCGAGGGGCTCAAGGCCGGTGCCGACGACTACCTGAGCAAGCCGTTTCACCCCGAAGAGTTGCACTTGCGCATCCAGGCGTTGCTGCGCCGCTCCCACGGGCACGCCAACCAGCCGACCTTGCAGGCGGCCGGGTTGCACCTGGATGAGGGGCGCCAGTGCGTGATGCGCGAAGGCGAAGAGGTGCAACTGACCGCCGCCGAGTTTCGCCTGCTGCGCTACTTCATGCTGCACCCCGAGCAGATCCTTTCCAAAAGCCACTTGGCAGAGCACTTGTACGACGGCGAAACCGAGCGCGACTCCAACGTGCTGGAAGTGCACGTCAACCACCTGCGCCGCAAACTGGGCCGTAGCGTGATCGAAACCCGGCGCGGCCAGGGTTATCGCTTCGGCGCCAACCCTGCATGAAGTCGATCCAGCGGCGCCTGAGCCTGGGGCTGATCAGCGTGATGCTGATCATCGGCCTGGTGCTGGCGCAGACCAGCCTGTGGCTGTTTGAGATGGGCCTGCAACGCTACCTGGAATCGGGTTTGCGCAACGACAGCGAAAACCTGCTGGTGGCACTGGTGCGCGGCCCCAATGGCGTCAAGCTGGATGAGCACCGGTTGTCTCCTGCGTATCAACGGCCGTTTTCCGGCCACTATTTTCGTATCGACTTTTCCGACGTGCATTGGCGTTCCCGCTCACTGTGGGACCAGGAACTGCCGCGCCTGCCCCAGGCCGAGCTCAAGGGCAACCTGCAGCTGGGCCCGGAAGGCCAGCAGTTGCTGGTGCTGCGCTCGGACTACAAGCGGTTTGGCCAATCGATTTCCATCAGCGTGGCGCAGGACTACACCCCGGTGCGGGAAAGCTTTCGCCTGATGCGTCAAATCGGTCTGGTGCTCGGGTTGGCGGCGCTGTTGCTGATCCTGGTGTTGCAACGCGTCACCGTGCGCCGGGCCTTGCGCCCGCTGGAAACCGCCCGTGAGCAGATCGCCCAATTGCAGCAGGGCCGTCGCTCGCAATTGGACACCCAGGTGCCGGTGGAACTGGAGCCGCTGGTGGCGCAGGTCAACCACCTGCTGGCCCACACCGAAGACAGCCTGAAACGCTCGCGCAACGCCTTGGGCAACCTCGGCCACGCCCTGAAAACCCCACTGGCGGTGCTGTTGAGCGTGGCCTCCAGTGAACAGCTCAAAGACCACCCGCACCTGAGCAAACTGCTGCGCGAACAGCTGGAGCACGTGCAGCAGCGCCTCAACCGCGAACTCAACCGCGCCCGCCTGGCCGGTGACGCCTTGCCGGGTGCGATGTTTGACTGCGATGGCGAACTGCCGGGGCTGCTGGCGACGCTCAGGATGATCCATGGCGAGCACCTGGACTTGCGGTATCACGTGACCCCCGGCCTGCAATTGCCGTGGGACCGTGAAGACCTGCTGGAGTTGCTGGGCAACCTGCTGGACAACGCCTGCAAATGGGCGGATGCGGAGATTGTGCTGAGCATCGACGAAACCGCTACGGGTTACCGGCTGACGGTGGAAGACGACGGCCCGGGTGTTCCGCAGGCCCAGCGTGACCAGGTGTTCAGCCGGGGCACGCGGTTGGACGAGCAGACCGACGGCCACGGCTTGGGGCTGGGGATCGTGCGCGATATCGTCGAAGTGTGGGGCGGGGTGCTGCAGTTGCAGGAGAGCGGATTGGGCGGCCTGAAAGTGCTCATCGAGCTGCCAAGGCGCCAGCCCTGAAAACAGTGATGGGTGTCAGCTAAACCGGGGAGG
The DNA here is from genome assembly GCF_054071325.1 of Pseudomonas sp. SDO5215_S409. Taxonomy (NCBI): domain Bacteria; kingdom Pseudomonadati; phylum Pseudomonadota; class Gammaproteobacteria; order Pseudomonadales; family Pseudomonadaceae; genus Pseudomonas; species Pseudomonas sp. SDO5215_S409. The sequence continues at coordinate 24,443 of NZ_JBSVWN010000027.1, forward strand.
GGCCGCGAGGCGGCCCGGCGCAGGGCAAGCCTGCTCACTCCGGCGGGGTTTGGCCGCCCGTCACACCCGGAACTGGTCCATCAGGCCTTGCTGCTGGTTGGCCAGGCTGTTCAGCGCCTGGCTGACCCGCGCCGATTCATTGGCCTGTTCGGACAGCGACTCGGTCACATCCCGAATCGTTGCGACATTGCTGTTGATCTCTTCGGCCACCGCGCTTTGTTGTTCGGCAGCGCTGGCGATTTGCAGGTTCATGTCGGTGATCACCGTCACCGCATCACCAATCTGGCGCAAGGCTGTCACGGCCTGGCCCACCTGCTCGACGCTGCCCTGAGCCTGGCGATGGCGCTTGCCCATGGAACTGACCACCTCTTGGGTGCCGCTCTGCAACTGCTCGATCACGACGCGGGTTTCTTCCACCGACTCCTGGGTGCGCCGCGCGAGGTTGCGCACCTCGTCGGCGACCACCGCAAACCCCCGGCCCGCTTCACCGGCGCGGGCGGCCTCGATGGCGGCGTTGAGCGCCAGCAGGTTGGTTTGCTCGGCAATGGCGCGGATCACTTCCAGCACCGAGCCGATTTTTTCGCTGTCGGCGGCCAGGCCTTCGATCTGGCCCATGGCTGTGTTCATGTCGGCGGCCAGGCTGTCGATGCTGGTGGTGGTGCGGTCGATCACGCTCAGGCCCTGGCGGGTGGCCTGGTCGGCGTCGCGGGCGGCCTGGGCGGCCTGGGCCGCGCTGCGGGCTACGTCCTGGGCGGTGGCGCTCATTTCGTGGGATGCGGTGGCCACTTGATCCACCTGGCGGTATTGCTGCTCCATGCCCGCGCTGGTTTGCGTGGCGATGGACGCCGACTGGTCGGCCGTGCCACGCGCGTCTTGCACCGAGCGTTTGACCTGGGCAATGACCGGTTGCAGTTTGTCGAGGAAACGGTTGAACCAACCGGCCAGTTCGCCCAGCTCATCGCGTTTGTCATAGGCCAGGCGGCGGGTCAGGTCGCCTTCGCCGCTGGCGATGTCTTCCAGCATGTGCGCCACGCCGAGGATCGGCCGGGTCACGCTGCGGGCCATCAGCCACACCAGCAACAAGCCGGCGACCGCTGCCAGCAGGCCCAGGCCCAGCTCGAGCAAGGTGCCCTGGGTGTTGTCGGCATCCAGCCGGGCCTTCAGGCCTTCGGCGGGTGCCATCAGGACTTTTTCCTGCACGTCCAGCAACACGCCCCAGGGTTTGCCACCGGGCACCGGTACGAACGGCGCGAGCACCTTCAGTTGCTGATTGGCGCGCAGGCTGTGGGTCTGCTGGCTGCTGGCCAGTGAGCCGATCAACTGCGCACCACTGGCGGGATCGACCTTGTCCAGGCGCTGACTGAGTTTGCTTGCATCCGGGCTGTAGCCTGCCAGCAGGCCCACCGGGCTGATGATGCTCACGGCGGTCTGGCCGTCATACAGGTTGTGGCTGGCCTGTTGGCTGATGGCCTGCAAGCTGTTGAGGTTGATGTCCACCGACAGCGAGGCGATGACTTTCCCGTCGACCATCAGTGGGAAAACGATGCTGGTCATCAGCACGTTTTGCCCGTCGATCACATAAAAATACGGCTCGATCACGCAGGGCTTGAGGGTGGCACGCACGCACGTGAACCAGGCGTTGGCTTTTTCGCCGCTGGGGCCCACGCTTTCGTCGGCCATGTCGCTTTCGGGCAGCGGCATCGAGGTGAGCTTGCCGGGGACTGGCTGGGACCAGTACAGGGCGAAGCGGCCTTTTTCGTTGCTGCCCAGGTCTTGCTGGTGGGCGAACAGTTCGTCCTTGCCATCCAGGGCGTTGGCTTCAAAGACCAGCGACAGGCCCAGCAGGTCGGGGTTGGCTTGCAGCGCGGCCTTGACCTGATGCGTCAGGTCTTCACGCAGGTCAAAGGCATCCAGGAAGCGTTTTTGCGCCTGTTCACGCAGGAACAATACCTGGCGGGAAAACCCGTGGCCGTACTGGTAGGCGTCCATAAACTGCTGGCGAATGCTCAGCGCCTGCACGTCCCCCTGGGCCTCGATGCGCGCCTGGGCGGCCTCGTCGAGCATGTGCATGCTGGACGTCTTGACCAGGCTGGCGCTCTGGTCCATGCGGTACAGCGACAGACCCACCAACAGGGTCACGATTCCCAGCAGGCAGAGGCCGGCCAACAGGGTGATTTTCCATTGAATGGACAGCTGTCTGAGGGACATGGCGGCTTCCTTAACCTTGCGTAACGACAGGGGAGAATCAGGGTATCGACCGCCATGGGTTTTTCTTTATTCAAGCGTTCAATTAAAAACTGTTTGCGACGTCGCGCTTTGACATGTCTGCCCGCCTGCTGCACAGTGCGCGCCCTCTAATAAAACGCCTTTGTGCCCGCATTCCGGCAGCCGTCCCCTCGGCCGCCCGGGGCGGGCTTGTCCGTGTTTTGCCGTTTTTTGATGTTTCTACCTTGAGGTATCCATGGTTAATGCAGTCATTGCCGCGGTCGGCACCATGCTCGTGCTGAGCCTGTCGCGCGTGCATGTGGTCATCGCGATTATTGTTGGGGCGCTGGTAGGGGGGCTGACGGGCGGGTTGGGGATCGACGCCACGCTCAAGGCGTTCAACAGCGGCCTGGGCGGGGGGGCCACGGTGGCGTTGTCTTACGCCTTGCTGGGCGCTTTCGCGGTGGCGATTGCCAAGTCCGGGTTGGCCCATGCGCTGGCCGACAAAGCCCTGCTGCTGGTGGATCGCCAGGAGGCCACGGGCGGCAGTCACGTCAAATGGCTGTTGATCGGGTTGCTCTGGGTCGTTGCGATCGCTTCGCAAAACATCTTGCCGATCCACATCGCGTTTATCCCGCTGCTGGTGCCACCGCTGCTGTACGTACTGACCAAGCTGCAACTGGACCGGCGCCTGATCGCCTGCGTGATGACGTTTGGCCTGATCACGCCCTACATGTTTCTGCCGGTGGGCTTTGGCAACATCTTCCTCAACCAGATCCTGCTGGCCAACGTGGCCAGGAGCGGGGTGGATGTCAGCCAGGTCAACGTCACCCATGCCATGGGGCTGCCCGCATTGGGCATGGTGGTGGGGCTGTTGGTGGCGGTGTTTGTCAGTTACCGCAACAAACGCGTGTACGACCTCGAGAAAATCGAGCGGGTCGAGCAGGTGGCGGTGCAGTACAACCCGTTGACCCTGCTGGTGGCCGGCCTTGCGATCGCCGCCGCGTTCATCATTCAGCTGTGGCTGGACTCGATGATCATCGGCGCGCTGGCCGGGTTCCTGATTTTTTCGGTGTCGGGCATCGTGCGCTGGCGCGAAACGGATGACCTGTTCACCGAAGGCATGAAGATGATGGCGATGATCGGCTTCATCATGATCGCCTCGTCGGGGTTCGCCGAAGTGCTCAAGGCCACTGGCGAGGTGCGCACCCTGGTGCAAGCATCTGCCGCGTTTATCGGGCACAGCCGTGGTGTGGGCGCGCTGCTGATGTTGCTGGTGGGCCTGCTGGTGACCATGGGCATCGGCTCGTCGTTTTCCACGGTGCCGATCCTGGCAGCGATTTTTGTGCCGCTGTGCGTGCAATTGGGTTTCAGCCCGCTGGCCATCGTGTGCATCGTCGGCACCGCGGGCGCGCTGGGCGACGCCGGGTCGCCCGCGTCGGATTCCACCCTGGGGCCGACGTCCGGGTTGAACATCGACGGTCAGCATCACCACATATGGGACACCGTGGTCCCGACCTTCTTGCACTACAACCTGCCGCTGCTGGCGTTTGGCTGGTTGGCCGCCATGACGTTATGACCGACGGCGCCTACAGAATAATGGCAATTGGCCGTTAACCTCTTATAGCCGCCTAATAAGAGAGAAAACCATGCGTCTGAGTCTGAAGGCCAAAGTGCTGTCCTTGGCTGTCCTGCCGGTTTTGATATTTGCCGTGGTCATCAGCCTGACCACGGTCTGGATCCTTCGGGAACAGGCCCGTCACGAGGTGGAAGAAACCCGCCAGAACCTGCTCAACGACGCCAAGACGACCCTCAAGGGGTATGTCGAAGTGGCCATGAGCAGCATCAAGCCGTTGTATGACGCCGCCGCTCCCGGTGATACGAGCGCGCGGGCGCAGGTGGTCAAACTGTTGTCCAACACCGCGTATGGCAAGGACGGCTACTTCTTTGGCTACGACTCCGACACCATTCGCCTGTTCAAGGGCAACAGCCCGGACGGCGTGGGCAAGAGCTTCAAGGACAACCGCGACCCCAATGGCGTCTACCTCAACCGCGACCTGGTGAAAGTCGGCAAGGACGGCACCCACTACCTGCAATACAGCTCGACCCAACCGGGCCAGGCAGCGTTGGTGCCCAAGCTCGGCTACACCGAATACCTGCCCAAATGGGACATGGTGATCGGCACCTCGGTGAACCTCGACGGCATCGAGGCGCAGGTGGCGGTGGTGCAGGCCAAGGTCGAAAAACGCATGGAAGGCGTGGTGCTGAGTATCGTCGGGGTCGCCGGGGTGGTGTTACTGGTGATTGCGGCGGTGGGGCTGGTGGTGGTCAATACCATTTTGCGGCCGCTGCAATTGATGAAGGTCAACCTTGACGATATCGCCGCAGGCGAGGGCGACCTGACGCGCCGCCTGGCCCTGACCAGCCAGGACGAGCTGGGCGAGCTGGCAGGCTCGTTCAACCGCTTTGTCGACAAGATCCACGGCCTGGTGCGCCAGATCACCGAAATGACCACGCAACTCACCGGCCTTGTAGGCCAGGTGTCCGAGCAGGCCCAGCGCTCGGAACAGGCCATGGAACGCCAGCGCCAGGAGACGGATCAGGTGGCCACGGCCATTAACCAAATGTCATCGGCCGCCCAAGAGGTTGCACACAGCGCCCAGGGCGCGGCAGTGGCGGCGCAGCAGACCGACGCTGAAGGCTACGCGGCCAAGCGCGTGGTAGACGCCAGCATCGCGCAGATCCATGCGTTGGTCAGTGATATCCGCAGCAGCGGCGTGTCCCTGGACGGTTTGCAGCAAGACGTGTCGTCGATTGTCGGCGTGCTGGGGGTGATTCGTTCCATTGCCGAGCAGACCAACTTGCTGGCGCTCAACGCGGCCATCGAAGCGGCACGGGCCGGGGACGCGGGGCGCGGGTTTGCGGTGGTGGCCGACGAAGTGCGTGCGCTGGCCAGCCGCACCCAACAGAGCACCCAGGAAATCCAGGGCATGATCGACCGCCTGCAAACGGGTACACAAGCGGCGGTGCACTCGATGCGCCGCTCCAGCGACGCGGGCGACGGCACTTCGGCGCAGGCCAACGAGGCCGGGGCGTCACTGGACACCATGGCGCAACTGATCGGCACCATTAACTTAATGAACGCACAAATCGCCAGTGCGGCCGAGCAGCAGACGGCGGTGGCCGAAGCCATCAACCGCAGCGTGCACCAGATCGCCGTGGCCGTGGACAGCGTGGCCGATGAAACCCGCCAGGGCGCCCAGACCTCGCGCAGCCTTGCGGACCTGGGCCAGCGCCTGGGTCAACTGGTGGGGCAGTTCCGCATCTGAGGCTTAAGGCCGTGGCTTGGGCAAGTGGTCGAACAGCGCGGCGCAGACGCCATGGATGTGTTCTTCGATAAGCCGCGCAGCCAGCGCCACATCCCGCGCCTGGCAGGCCTGGACGATGGCGCGGTGCTCCGCATCGGCGGTGGCCTTGCCGTCGGACAACACGATTTGCATGCGCAGGTAGCGCTCGATCTTGTCGTGGATGGACCGGATCATGTTGAACATGAACGGGCGCTGCGCCGCTTCATAGATGCAGGCATGAAACGCCCAGTTCATCTCGGCCCAGCGGCCTGCGTCGTCCCCGGAGAGGAAGTCGTCGAGGATGGCATAGGCGCGGGTGAAGTGTTCTTCGGTCAGGTTGGGGATGGCGTAGCGCGTGATCTCCACTTCGAGCAGTACCCGCACCTCGAAGATCTGCGCCAGTTCCGCCTCGCTGATGCGCGTGACCATCGCCCCGCGGTTGCGTTGAAACTCCACCAGGCCTTCGGCCTCCAGGCGCTTGAGGGCTTCACGCACCGGGATTTTGCTGACGTTGAAGGTTTTGGCGATGTCGTCTTGGCGAATCGGATCGTCTTCGGCGATTTCGCCGGTGATGATCGCGTTTCGCAGGTATTTGGCAATGACTTCCGAAGCCGAAGGCGCCACACCGAGGTTAGGGGCATTTGAAAGAGATAGTGACACGGTGGCTCTCCTGAGCGGGCGAAGGCGTATATGTTATACGGATTGTCCTGGCGCCCGCTATGGTCCTCTGACGGCTACTGGGCGAGCACGGGGGCGTCGGTGACCACGCCATTGACCAGCCGCCGGATGTTCAGCGGGTTGGCGTCCTTGAGCGCGTCGGGCAGTGCGAAGTCCGGGAAGTTCTGGAAACACACCGGGCGCAGGAACCGGTCGATGGCCAGCGTGCCGACCGACGTGCCCCGCGCATCCGACGTGGCCGGGTAGGGGCCGCCGTGCACCATGGTGTCCGTCACTTCCACGCCGGTGGGGTAACCATTGATCAGCAGGCGCCCGGCTTTGGTTTGCAGCAGTGCGAACAGGTGCGCAAAGTCCTTGAGGTCGTCGGGCTCGGCCAGCAAGGTGATGGTCAGTTGGCCTTGCAGGCTTTCCAGCGCCTGGGTCAGGTGGGCAACGTTGGAGGCGGTTACGACAACACTTGCAGGACCGAATACTTCTTCTTGCAGGACTTCTTCACCGCCGATCAACAACTCTTCATCGGCGCTGAACAGCTGCGGTTCGGCTTGAGGCCCCAGGGCACGCCCGCACAGGTGTTCCACGCCAAAGGTTTTGCGCAGGCGTTCCACCCCGGTGCGGTAACTGGCCAGCGTGCCGGCGTTGAGCATGGTTTGCGCCGGTTTCTGCGCCATGTGCTCGGTCAGGGCGGTGACCACCCCGCAAAAGTCCGTACCGGCCAGGCCAATGATCAGCCCGGGGTTGGTGCAAAACTGCCCGCAGCCCAGGACCACGGAGTTGGCCAGGTCTTCGGCGATCTTCTGGCCGCGCAGCCTGGCTGCGTGGGGCAGGACGATCACCGGGTTGATGCTCGACATTTCTGCAAACACCGGAATCGGCTCGGGCCGCGCGGCCGCCATGTCGCACAACGCGCGTCCGCCCTTGAGCGAGCCGGTAAAACCAACGGCTTTGATCGCCGGGTGTTTGACCAGTTGCTCGCCGACACCACTGCCGTAAATCATGCTGAACACGCCCGCAGGCATGCCGCAGCGTTCGGCCGCACGGCCAATGGCGGCGGCGACGCATTCGGAGGTGGCCATGTGGCCGCTGTGGGCCTTGAACACCACCGGGCGACCCGCCGCCAATGCAGAGGCGGTGTCCCCCCCGGCCGTGGAAAACGCCAGCGGGAAGTTACTGGCCCCAAACACCGCCACCGGCCCCAGGCCAATCTTGAACTGACGCAAGTCGGGGCGGGGGGCGGGCTGGCGCTCGGGCAGGCCGAGGTCGATGCGCGCACCGTAGAAATCGCCGCGCCGCAGCACGCTCGCAAACAGCCTCAGTTGGTGGGTGACGCGGCCACGTTCGCCTTGGATGCGGGCGGTGGGCAACGCCGTCTCGGTGCACACCAGTTCGATGAACTCTGGCCCCAGGGTGTCGATTTCCTGCGCGATGGCTTCCAGGAACTCGGCACGCCGGGCGCTGGGCAGGTCGCGAAACGTGAGGGCGGCCTGTTGGGCGGCGTCACAGGCGGCGTCCACTTCGGCCTCGGTGGCCTGGACAAAGGTGTAGGGCAGGGCGCTGCCGGTGGTGGCGTTGTGGCTGACGTGGGTTTGGGTCCCCAGTGCGCTGCGCTGACCGGCAATAAAGTTGTGTCCGAGAATGTTCAACGACAAGACTCCTGGGGCAGTGGGGTGAAAGTGATTCAAGGTATTTCGTATACCATATAGCACGCGTTATTTTTCTGTCGATGATTTTGTGTGCTTATCTGCAATGACCGGAGTGGGAACACCCGCTGCCCGGCTTTGGGTCGATCAGCGCTTTTACGCTCCATTTCGTAACACCGTTGAGGCAAGCGCCTGGGCCAGGCCAGGCCCTTGAGCCTCAAGAGCCGCATTGCAGAGCGACATGCTTGCACATTGAAATCACGGCATGGTTAATGCTTATACCGTATACGAAATCCAAACCACCGTAACGTTTCGAGGTTTTCCGTGAATAAATCCGCCTTAACGATCGCTATGCTTGGCTGCCTTACCGCTGGTTTCATGAGCGCCGCTCACGCCGACAAGCTCGATGACATTATTGATTCCGGCAAACTGCGTTGCGCGGTGACGCTCGATTTCCCGCCGATGGGCATGCGTGACGAGTCCAACAAGCCGGTGGGCTTTGACGTTGACTACTGCAACGACCTGGCAAAAGTGTTGGGCGTGACTGCCGAGATCGTTGAAACCCCGTTCCCGGATCGCATTCCGGCGCTGGTGTCCAACCGGGCAGACATTATTGTGGCGTCCACGTCCGACACCCTGGAGCGCGCCAAGGCCGTGGCCATGACCATTCCTTACTTCGTGTTCTCGGTTCAGGTGATGACTCACGAAGGCAGCGGCATCGAAAAATTCGAAGACCTGAAGGGCCGTTCGGTCGGCGCCACCACCGGTTCCTATGAAGCCAACGCCCTGGGCAAAACGCTCAAGGAGTGGGGCACCGGCACCGTCCAGACCTACCAGTCGCAAAACGATACCTTGCTGGCAGTAGCGCAAGGCCATGTCGACGCGACCATCGTGACCAGCGCCGTGGGCGCTTCAGCGATCAAGTCCGGCAAGTACAAGGGCCTGAAACTGGTGGGTAACGCGCCGTATACCCCTGACTACGTGTCGCTGGCGGTCAAGCGCAGCGAGTATGGCCTGCGCGACTACCTGAACCTGTTTATCAACCAGCAAGTGCGCAGCGGCCGTTACGCCGAACTGTACAAAAAATGGCTGGGCGGCGAGCCGCAGTCCCTGCTGGTGCCAGGCGTTTACTACTAAGCGCAACCTGTGAACCCTGAAGACGCCCGCTTATGCGGGCGTCTTTGTTTAGGCGCACGGCTTTTGCAAGGGGGGTAACGCCACATTTTGGTCACCGCCGCGCAAAAATGTTCCCAAATGTAGCAACGCTTGAACGACGCGGGCCGGGCAGGGGACTGATGGCAGCGCGAAACCCCCTGTCGGCGGGGCTCCACTATATTTCCAGGAGCGTGTCGTTAACTGGCACTGCTATTGCTTTATATAACGTATACGAAATCCGATAAGTCTGATCCAGCCCGACGAGGTGCCTATTAATGCTCGATTACACCTTCCACTGGAGGAGCGCCTTCCAGGCGTTGCCCGATCTGTTAGCGGGGGCCTGGGTCACGATGCAGACCGCCGTCCTCGCGATGGTGTTGGGCATGGTGCTCGGCTTGTTGCTGACGGCCATGCGCCGGGCTAAAAACCCGTTGCTGCGCGGGTTTGCCGAGGCCTGGGTGTCTATCGCGCGTAACACGCCCTCGCTGTTTCAGATCTACATCCTGTATTTCGGCCTGGGCTCTTTCAACATCCAGGTGGGTTCGTGGGCCGCGTTGATGGCGGGCATCACGTTTAACAACGCCGGCTACCTGGCCGAAATTTTCCGCGGGGGCCTCAAGGCCATCCCCGACACTCAGGTGCGGGCCGCACGGTCATTGGGCATGAATGCCTTTCAGGCGTACCGCTTGATTGTGGTGCCGCAATTGTTACGCGTGGTTTTTCACCCCCTGAGCAACCAGATGGTGTGGTCGGTGCTGATGACGTCCGCCGGTGTGATCGTGGGCCTCAACAACGACCTGACCGGCGTCACCCAGGAACTGAACGTGCGCACGTTCAGAACGTTCGAGTTCTTCGCCTTGGCGGCAGCGCTCTATTACCTCATCGCCAAAGCCATCGTCGTAGGCGCCCGCATCGTGGGCTGGCGCCTGTTCCGTTATTAAGGGTGAAGACATGTTCAACACAAGCCTTACGCTAAACGACTGCATTTATCTGTTACAGGGCGCCTGGACCACCCTGCAGCTCACCTTCGCGGCCATCGCCGTCGGCACCGTGGTGGGCGTGGTGTTTGGCTGGCTGCGGGCCATGGCGCCCAGGCTCACGTTGCCGTTGGCGTTGATTCTGGATGTGTTCAAAAGCGTGCCGCTGCTGATTCAGTTCGTGCTGTTCAACTCCATGAAAAGCATGGTGGGCCTCAACTGGAGCGTGTTTACCGTGGGCTGCCTGGTGCTGGGCATTTACGCCGCCGCCTACTGCACGGAAATCGTGCGCGCCGGGATCCTCGCGGTGCCGCCGCAGGTTCGCCGCGCCAGCCGTTCGTTGGGCATGAGTTACTGGCAGGACCTGCGCTACATCGTCCTGCCGCTGGCCAGCCGGGTGGCGTTTCCCGGGTGGTTGAACCTGCTGCTGAGCCTGATGAAGGACACTTCGTTGGTCATGTGGATCGGGATCGTCGAACTGCTTCGCGCCTCCCAAAGTATCGTCACCCGCATCCAGGAGCCGCTGCTGGTGCTCTGCATCGTGGGTCTTATTTACTACGTCATGAGCTGGGCCCTGTCCCGTCTGGGCGCACAGTTGGAAAAAAGGTGGCAGGAAAATGATTGAGATCAGCAACGTTCACAAATCCTTTGGCGACCTTGAAGTGGTCAAGGGCGTCAGCCTGACGGTTGAAAAGGGTGAGGTGGTGTCCATCATCGGGGGCTCGGGCTCGGGCAAATCCACCTTGCTGATGTGCATCAATGGCCTTGAGTCCATTCACAAAGGCAGCATCCGCGTGGACGGCATCGAGGTGCACGACAAGCACACCGACTTGAACAAACTGCGCCAGAAGGTCGGTATCGTTTTCCAGCAGTGGAACGCTTTCCCCCACCTGACCGTGCTGGAAAACGTCATGCTCGCCCCGCGCAAGGTGCTGGGTATCAGCAAGGCCGAAGCCGAAGCCATCGCGGTCAAGCAACTGCGCCACGTGGGGCTGGGCGAAAAGCTCAAGGTGTTTCCCAGCAAGCTGTCGGGCGGCCAGCAACAGCGCATGGCCATTGCCCGGGCACTGGCGATGTCGCCGGACTACATGCTGTTTGACGAAGCCACCTCGGCCCTCGACCCGCAACTGGTGGGGGAGGTGCTGGACACCATGCGCATGCTCGCCGAAGACGGCATGACCATGATCCTGGTGACCCACGAAATCCGCTTTGCACGGGATGTGTCCGACCGGGTGGCGTTTTTCCGCAATGGCATCGTTCACGAGATCGGCACGCCCGACCAGGTGATCGGCAACCCGCAAAAGCCGGAAACCATCGAGTTTCTCAAGTCCGTGGTTTGACCCCGGTAGGAGGCCGGTTAACGGCCTCTTGCCCACGAAATTAACCGTATACCATATCCAATAAATGATTTTTAAACCCAGCAATGATTCTGTAGGAGCCAACATGAGCGACAACATTTTCTCCGGCTGCATGCCAGCCCTGATGACCCCCTGCACCCCCGATCGCCAACCGGACTTCGACGCCCTGGTGGCCAAGGCTCGCGAGCTGATCGACATCGGCATGAGCGCCGTGGTGTATTGCGGCTCCATGGGCGACTGGCCGTTGCTGACCGAAGCCCAGCGCCAGGAGGGTGTCGCCCGCCTGGTGGCGGCAGGCATCCCGACCATCGTCGGCACCGGTGCGGTGAACTCCCGCGAGGCCGTTTCCCATGCCGCCCACGCGGCCAAGGTCGGTGCCCACGGTTTGATGGTGATTCCTCGCGTGTTGTCCCGTGGCGCGTCGGCCGCCGCGCAAAAAGCCCACTTCGCGGCTATTTTGAGTGCAGCGCCGACCTTGCCTGCGGTGATCTACAACAGCCCGTACTACGGGTTTGCAACGCGGGCGGACCTGTTCTTTGACCTGCGCCGCGAGTTCCCGAACCTGATTGGCTTCAAGGAGTTCGGCGGCGCCGCCGACCTGCGCTACGCGGCTGAATTCATCACGTCCAAGGACGATGCCGTGACCCTGATGGTGGGCGTGGACACCCAAGTGGTGCATGGTTTCGTCAACTGCAACGCCACCGGCGCCATCACCGGCATCGGTAACGCCCTGCCACGTGAAGTGCTGCACCTGGTACAACTGAGCAAAGCGGCCGCCAAGGGCGACGCCAAGGCGCGCCAACAGGCCAAAGAACTGGAGTCGGCCCTGGCCGTGTTGTCGTCGTTCGACGAAGGCACCGACCTGGTGCTGTACTACAAGCACTTGATGGTGCTTAACGGTGACCTGGAATACACCTTGCATTTCTACGACACCGACGTACTGAGCGACTCGCAGCGCCATTACGCCGAAGCGCAATACACCCTGTTCCGCGAGTGGTACGCACAGTGGTCTAAAGCTTAAGACAGACGAGGCGGTGCACATGCACCGCCTTGAACGCGCCATTCACTCAGCCAGCTGAATCGAGAGGGAAACGTCCCGTGAGATCGACAAAAATTGTGCACGTTGTGGGCTGCCACGCCGAAGGCGAAGTAGGGGATGTGATCGTCGGTGGCGTCATGCCGCCGCCCGGTAACACCCTTTGGGAACAATCGCGCTTTATCGAACGCGACAACGTGCTGCGCAACTTCGTGCTGAATGAGCCGCGCGGTGGCGTGTTCCGTCATGTGAACTTGCTGGTGCCGGCCAAAGACCCGCGCGCGCAGATGGGCTTCATCATCATGGAACCGGCCGATGTGCCGCCGATGTCCGGCTCCAACTCGCTGTGCGTGGCCACTGTGCTGCTCGACAGCGGCATTGTGCCCATGGTCGAGCCGATCACGCGCCTGGTGCTCGAAGCGCCGGGCGGGGTGATCGAAGCCACCGCCCATTGCCGCGATGGCAAGGTGCAGCGCGTGGAAGTGAAAAACCACCCGTCTTTTGCCGACAAGCTGGACGCGTGGATCGAGGTGGAAGGCCTGGGTTCGATTCAGGTCGACACGGCCTACGGTGGCGACAGCTTCGCGATCTGCGATTCGACCAAGCTTGGCTTCTCGCTCACCGCCGACGAAGCGGCGGACCTGGTGGCCACGGGCCTGAAAATCACCGCCGCGGCCAACGAGCAACTGGGCTTCACCCACCCGCTCAACAAAGACTGGAACCATATTTCGTTCTGCCAGATCGCCGCGCCGCTGTCGCGTGAAGGCAATGTGGCCAGCGCCGCCAACGCGGTGGTGATCCGCCCCGGCAAAATCGACCGCTCGCCGTGTGGCACCGGCTGTTCGGCGCGCATGGCGGTGTTGCATGCCAAGGGGCAACTGGCGGTGGGCGAAACGTTCATTGGCCGCTCGATTATCGGTTCGGAGTTTCACTGCCGTATCGACAGCGCCACCGACATTGCGGGCCGGGCGGCGATTGTGCCGATCATTTCCGGTCGCGCCTGGATCACCGGCACCTCGCAACTGATGCTGGACCCCAGCGATCCGTATCCCGAGGGCTATCAGTTGTCCGACACCTGGCCACGTGGCCTGGTGCTTTGAGGGTTTTTGCATGCCAATCGTAAAGATCGAGTTGTTTGCCGGGCGTAGCGATGAACAAAAAGCGCGCCTGGCCGAGGCCATCACCCAGCAGTTCGTGAACGAACTGGCGTCCGACCCCGCCGAGGTCACGGTGTTGTTTCAAGACGTGCCGCCTTCGGACTGGTTTGTGGCCGGGCGATCCCTGGGGGCGCCGAGCACAGCGTGATTCGCGCCCGAGCGGAAGCGCCCGAAAGGGCGTTTTCCGGGATGTTGCCCCGCAACATGATTGACCGATTTGACGGTTAAACAGGGTATTTGCGTTCCTATCGTCGATGTTTTCCAGGCGGGCTCATCCAGCCGTTGCGTTGGGCAACCTGTACGCGGCATGGTCGCTGTTTTAAACGGCCAGGCACACCTGCAGAGGCACGGTTATGCGTAATTTCAACGAACACACTATCACTGACGCCGTCATCAATCGCTTGGAAAACACCCGCACGCCGCGGGTCAAAGCGATCAGCACGGCGCTGGTAAAACACCTGCATGCCTTTGTACAGGACGTCCAGCCGAGCCAGCAGGAGTGGGAGCAGGCCATCGATTTTCTGACCCGCACCGGGCAGATGTGCAGTGACACCCGCCAGGAGTTCATCCTGCTTTCGGACGTGCTGGGCGTGTCCATGCAGGTGGACGCCATCAACCACCGTGCGGCCGGCAACACCACCGAGACCACCGTACTGGGCCCGTTTTTTGTCGAACACGCCCCCGAAGTCGCGCATGGCGCGTCGATCAGTGCGCTGCGCGAAGGCGTGCCACTGTTGATTGAAGGCCGTGTGTATGCCCAGAACGGCGCGGTAGTGGCGGGGGCGACGGTGGACATCTGGCACGCCGATGCCGAGGGTTTATACGACGTGCAACGGGCCGGCGAACCGCTGGACTCGCGGGCGCGAGTGCGCACCGATGAGCAGGGTAACTTCAATGTGGTGGGCGTGGTGCCGGTGAGCTACCCCATCCCTGACGATGGGCCCGTCGGGCAGATGCTGGCGGCGCAAGGTCGACACACCAATCGTCCCGCCCATGTGCATTTCATGATCGCGGCTCCCGGGCACGACACCCTGGTGACACACCTGTTTCTGGCCGACAGCGATTACCTCGATTCCGACGTGGTGTTTGGCGTGAAAGACTCATTGATCGAGCCGCTGGTGCAGGCCGAGGCTGGGGTCACACCCTATGGGGCTGTGGTGGAGCGGCCGATGGCGGCGCTGCGGCGTGACTTCGTCCTGGCGGACCAGAAGGACTGATCAGCCCCGGGTTGAATAAACAGGGCACTCGGCGCTCTGGCAGTGGACTAAACATCATGGCGCACGCACGCGCCGGTTGTTTTGGACATGGACCGGATATGAATCAAACTACGCTGCAATTCAAAACCCTGCTGTTGCTGCTCGCGTTGGTGAGCCTGGCTTTTATCTGGATACTGCTGCCGTTCTACGGCGCAGTGTTCTGGGCGGTGATCCTGGGCATCATCTTTGCGCCCCTGCAGCGCCGCCTGCTGCTCAAGTTCGGCTGGAACCGCAACCTCACGTCCCTGTGCACGTTGACGGCGTGCCTGGTGATCGCGATTTTGCCGGTGATCATCACCAGTGCCTTGCTGGTGCAGGAGGGGGCCACGCTGTACAAGAACATTTCCAGCGGCAAGCTCGACCTGGCCGGTTACATTGACCAGTTCAAGCACGTACTGCCGCCCTATGCCCAGCAGTTGCTCGATCGGTTCGGCCTGGGCAATTTTGAAGGGCTGCGCGAGAAAATCGTCAAAGCGGCGATGCAGGGCAGCCAGTACTTTGCCAGCCAGGCCTTCAGTTTTGGCCAAGGCACGTTTCAGTTCCTGGTGAGTTTTTTCATCATGCTGTACCTGCTGTTTTTCCTGCTGCGCGACGGCCCCGAGCTGGTGCGCAAGGTGCGTACCGCCGTGCCGCTGGCCGAGCCGCAAAAACGCCGCCTGCAACTCAAGTTCAACCGCGTGGTGCGTGCCACGGTCAAAGGCAACGTACTGGTAGCGGTGACGCAAGGGGCGTTGGGCGGTTTGATGTTCTGGCTGTTGGACATCCCCAGTGCCTTGCTTTGGGCCGTGATGATGGCGTTTCTGTCGCTGTTGCCAGCGGTGGGGGCGGGCATCGTGTGGGGCCCGGTGGCGTTGTATTTCCTGCTCAGCGGGATGATCTGGCAGGGCGTGGTGCTGGCGGCATTTGGCGTGTTCGTGATTGGCCTGGTGGACAACCTGCTGCGGCCGATCCTGGTGGGCAAGGACACCAAGATGCCGGACTACCTGATCTTGATCTCCACCTTGGGCGGTTTGTCGATCTTTGGCCTGAACGGCTTTGTGATCGGCCCGTTGATTGCCGCGTTGTTCATGTCTTGCTGGGCGTTGTTCGTGGAAACCAAACCCCGGGTGCAATTGCCCTGAGGGTAAAAGAGCGGCGCAATGCTTGCGCCGCTCACAGGCTTACAGAGAAGCGGAGCCTCGCCACAGGTCCGTGCCGCCGTCTACCGCATAGCGGTCGATCTCGGCCAGTTCTTCGCTGGAGAACGCCAGGTTTTCCAGGGCCCCCAACGAGTTGTCGAGTTGCTCGACGGTGCGGGCGCCGATCAGTGCCGAGGTGACGCGTGGATCGCGCAGCACCCAGGCAATCGCCATTTGCGCGAGGGTCTGGCCACGGCGCTGGGCAATCTTGTTCAGGGCCTGGATGCGCTCAAGGTTGGCCGCGCTGAGCATGTCTTGCTGGAACGAGCCGCCGCGGGTGACACGCGCATCCGAGGGGACGCCTTGCAGGTATTTATCGGTGAGCAGGCCTTGGGCCAGGGGCGAAAACGCGATGCAACCCGAGCCGGTTTCGTCGAGCGTGTCCAGCAGCCCGTTTTCGATCCAGCGGTTAAACAGGGAGTAATTGGGCTGGTGGATGAACAGCGGCACACGTTCTTCGGCCAGGATGGCGGCGGCCTGCTTTGTCAGCTCCGGTGAGTAGCTGGAGATGCCAACGTACAACGCCTTGCCCTGGCGGTGGAGATGGGCCAGGGCGCGCATGGTTTCTTCAAGCGGGGTGGTGGGGTCTACCCGGTGCGAATAAAAGATATCCACGTAGTCCAGGCCCATGCGTTTGAGCGACTGGTCGAGGCTGGCGACCAGGTACTTGCGGCTGCCGCCGATGCCCCCGTACGGCCCCGGCCACATCTGCCAGCCGGCCTTGGTGGAGATAATCAGTTCATCGCGATAGGCCTTGAAGTCACTGCTCATCACGCGGCCAAAGTTTTCTTCGGCTGAGCCTGGTGGCGGGCCGTAGTTGTTGGCCAGGTCAAAGTGAGTGACGCCGCGATCAAAGGCACGCTGCAGGATCTTGCGGCCGGTTTCAAACACGTCCGTGCCGCCGAAGTTTTGCCATAACCCCAGGGAAATCGCCGGAAGATCAATACCGCTTTTGCCGCAACGGCGAAAGGGCATGGCGCTGGTGTATCGGTTTGGATCCGGTTGATAAGTCATCGTAAGTTACTCGTCTACGGTTGAACGTGAGGGCTTGGATAACAGAGCGGTGGTAGAGGCGGGTTGTTATGGGCGACAGTCGCCGGGGGGCCAATCATAAAGAAATGTGTTAATCATGAAAGGCAAAGGGTGCTGAAAATAAATCAATAGTGTGCTGATTTATTTTCAGGCATTCCATGTTGTGAAGACGCAGGCGGTTGTTCAGGATAAGGCATTTAAAATGACGAAGTGTGAGGGTTAATCATCAATGGCTGCATTTAAGCGCTCGGACCTCGCCGACTTGAACGTGTTTTTCACCATTGCCCGGCGCGGCAGTTTTATCGACGCGGCCAATGAGTTGGGCCTGACGGCTTCGGCGTTAAGTCACACCATGAAGAAGTTGGAAAGCCGCCTGGAAGTTCGGTTGTTGAACCGCACCAACCGCTCGGTTGCATTGACGGCGGCGGGACATGATTTGATGCAGTCGCTGGCCAACGGTTTTGAAGCCATCAGCCAGGGGCTCAATAACCTGGAAGATCACCGCAATACCCCGGCCGGCCGCCTGCGCCTCACGCTGTCCCATGACGCGGCGCGCTTGCTGGTGTTGCCGGTGTTGAGTGAATTCACTTCACTGTTCCCTCAGGTCTACCTGGACCTGGTCATTGATGATCACCTGGTGGAGATCGTGTCTGAAGGCTTCGATGCCGGCATCCGCTTTGGTGCGACCGTGCCGCAGGACATGGTGGCCGTTCCTTTGACCGGGCCGCTGCAATGGGTGGTGGTGGGGACGCCGGCCTACTTGCAGGCACACGGCACGCCGACCTCTCCCGAAGACCTGAAACACCACCGTTGTATCCAGACGCGCATTGGCGACGACTCGGTGTACCCCTGGGAGTTGGGGGACGGTGAGCAGATGGTGCGGATCGAAGGGGCGGGTTCGGTCAGGATCAACACCACGGACGTTGCCATCGGGGCGGCCCTGCAAGGGATAGGCCTGGCGTACTGCCTGCAAATCAGGGTGCTGGACGAGTTGCAGGCCGGGGTGTTGGAGTGGGTCATGCCGCAATGGGCGTCCACCGGGGAGCCCTACGTCATGTACTACCCCAGCAGGCTGCAGACGCCGCCCGCGTTGCGCCAGTTGATCGACCTGATCCGTGTCAACCAAGGCTTGCCGGCACGTTAGTGCAGGGTGTTCCGGCATCATCTAGCCCGGCAGCCGGTACAGGGGGCATGGCGAAGTAAGCACTCTGCTGGTTGTTGAACCAGGTCACGCTGGACAGGCCAACGTGTTCAACTTTGCAGCAGTGGGAAAGTTCATGGAACGGCCCTGTACAGAGAGTGGGGCCTGATTCTAATAAGTTAAATATTGTCGTGTCATAGAGGGCGTGCTGATGTTTATTCACTGCCATACTGACGTTTTACGCACCGCTGTAACTGCCTGCACGCCCGGGCAACTAAGCCCTCAGGCCACAAAGCCATGCGCCATCTTGCGCGACAGGTCCTGTGCGGCGGTGAGGGAGGTGAGCGGGCCGCTGATGGGCTCGCCATCGCGTACCAGATACCAGCAGGCCAGCAGGCCCAGGTCCCTGAGCGAGGCGGGGACGGCGCTGCCGATGACAGACATGATTTGAATAGCGGGCATGATGACTACCTCCAATGCGCAATGGAGGTCACATTACGGGGCGAGGGGCTTAAGGAAAAATTAACCTGCTCGATAGTCGACATCAGCGCTATCGAGGCACGCCGTCAATCGACGACCTGGTCAAGCATGTTGACCACTTCCTGTTCATTGAGCAGGCCCTTGCGGACCAGGTTCTCGGCCAGCAACGAGAGGAATTTGGCGCTGCGGTGGCCTTCCAGGTGCTTGAGTTCGGTCAGGGCACTGTAGACCTTGCTGGAGGTGCACAGGCCGGCAGTGCGGTGCGGGTTTTGCGTGGGCATGGCCAGTCGTCCTTGTTGTTATTGGGGACTGCTTCGATAGTGGAAGCGCGAGATGACACAAACATGACAGCCCCTGCCCCGGGCGGGCAAGTGGCTATTGACGGTCAATCATGTGGGATTTCGCCACAGCCATTGTCCTTATAGCGACCTCGACAAGATTTATTCAGACTCGCGGGCACAAAAAAGGCCCCGCTTTGAAGGCGGAGCCCATTGGATGTATCAGCCAGCGGTTACCAGCGGCCGTAGTAACCACCACGGGGCGGGCCGTAATAGGCCGGGTGGTAGTAAACCGGCGCCGGGCGGTAATAAACCTGTTGCTGTACATACACCGGTGGCGGTGGTGCGTAGTAGACCGGCGGCGGGGCGGCGTACACCGGCTGCGGCTGGACATACACAGGCTGTTGTACGTAAACCGGCTGGGACTGGTTGGCAACCACTGAGCCAACGACGGCCGCGCCGACAAAAGCACCCAACAAGGCCGGGCCACCCCAACCACCACCGTGGGCGGAGGCCTGACCTGCTACAGCGAGTGCACCGATAAGCAAGGCGATCTTGGGGATTTTACGAATCATGGTCATTCCTCGGTTAGCCCCTGCGCTTGTGGTCTGCAATCGATAGACTCAAGGATTGTCGCGGGGATACTTTTAAGACAACGTATTTCGAGAAAACAGCACAGCCCAAAGGTAAAGGTTGTGTAAGGTCTGTACCGATTTGCTTACTCAAGGAGCTTCACATGCAGATGCACCCCAACAAAGACACCCAATTGTGCATGTCACTGTCGGGGCGTCCCGGGAATTTCGGGCTGCGCTTTCATAACCACCTGTACGAACAATTGGGCCTGAACTTCTACTACAAGGCCTTCAGCAGCCAGGACCTGCCCGGCGCCATCGGCGGTATTCGCGCGCTGGGCATCCGCGGATGCGGCGTGTCGATGCCGTTCAAGGAAGCCAGCATCGCACTGGTGGACGAACTGGACGCATCGGCCCGCGCCATCGACTCGATCAACACCATCGTCAACACGGCCGGGCACCTCAAGGCCTACAACACCGACTACATCGCCGTCGAGCAACTGCTGCAAAAGCACGCGGTGCCCAAGGACTCGACCTTCGTCCTGCGCGGCAGCGGCGGCATGGCCAAGGCCGTGGCCAGTGCCCTGCGTGACGGCGGGTATGCGCGGGGTGTGATCGTCGCCCGCAACGAAGCCGCCGGCAGTGCGCTGGCGCAAGGGCTGGGGTACGCCTGGCAGGCGGAACTGGGCGACTTGCGCCCGCAAATGTTGGTCAACGTGACGCCCATCGGCATGACCGGCGGGCCGGAGGCCGATGAACTGGCCTTTGCCGAGGCGGTGATCGAAGCGGCGGACACCGTGTTCGATGTGGTGGCCATTCCTTCCGAAACCCCTTTGATCGTGGCCGGGCGCCGCCACGGCAAGCGGGTGATCACCGGGCTTGAAGTGATCGCGATTCAGGCATTGGAGCAATTCGTGCTGTACACGGGCGTGCGGCCCACGCAGGAACAGTTCGAAAAAGCCGTGGCGTTCGCACGCAGCTAAACAGCCGCACCCGTGGCGCGGTCACGCGCCACGGGTGGATGGCTCACTCCAGCCGTGCCAGGCGTTCTTCCAGCGCCGCAATGCGCGCTTCAAGCTCTTCGATCCGCTCGACTGACACCCCGGCGCTGCGTTCCACCGGGTTTCCCCGCGCCGCCAGAATGGCCTCGATGTCTGCCGGGTCACCCAGGGCGTGGGTATAGCGGTCTTCGCGTTGCCCCGCCTGGCGGGGCACCAGCAGCGCCAGCCCCCGTGCAATCAGGCGTTCAAGCTGGTGCACAACCTGTTCGGCGTCTTCAAATTCATGCATGCGCCCGCTGCGGGTCAGCAGTTCGTTGACGGTTTGCGGCCCACGCAAAAACAGCAGCCCGGTCAGAATCACCTGGGCGGGCACCAGTTCCAGCGCCTTGTCCACGCGGTGTTCCCAGCGGTCGGCCCGGCTGCCCATCACCAGGCGGGTAAACCCTTGGCCCTCCAACGCCCGCAGGCTCTGGCCGACCTGGCCCTGGCTGAGGTTGGTCACCGGTTCCCGGCTGGTTTTCTGGTTGCAGGCCAGCACCAGGGCGTTAAGGGTCAGGGGATAGGTTTCCGGGTTGGTCGCCTGTTTCTCGATCAGGCAACCGAGGATGCGTATTTCGGTGCTGTTCAGGCGTGGCTCGTTGCGGGGGGGGTCAAGTTCAGTGGTCATCGCGCATTTCCCTGATGCAGTGAGCCCACTAGCCTAATCCTGAAAAAATAAAAGACAAGCGGCGCCGCCCGCTGGCGTGTCTATAATCGCCGCTGTTTTGAACCCTGCCACAACCGTTGAGACTGCCATGACTATTTCCCTGTACGCCGCTTCTGTTCCTGTCTTCAAACAAATGCTCAACGCCCTGAGCGATGTGCTGAAAAAAGCCGAAGCCCACGCCACCGAAAAGAACATCGACCCGAACGCCTTCCTGCAAGCGCGTCTGTACCCGGACATGTTCCCGCTGGTGCGTCAGGTGCAGATCGCCGTGGACTTCGCCAAAGGCGTCTGCGCGCGCCTGGCCGAAGTCGAAGTGCCTAAGTACGACGACAGCGAAGTGACCTTCGCCGACCTGCAAGCCCTGCTCGCCAAGGCCCTGGCGTTTGTCGACACCCTGACCGCGGCCCAGATCGACGGCAAGGAAGGTATCGAGATCGTGACCCGCCCAGGCACCCCCAAAGAAAAACGCTTCACTGGCCAGTCCTACCTGCTGACCTACGGCCTGCCGCAGTTCTTCTTCCACGTCACCACCACCTACGCATTGCTGCGCCACAACGGCGTGGAAATCGGCAAGCGCGACTACATGGGCGCGTTCTAACGCCACGGGGCCCGGGCCGGTGTTGAGTCGCCGCCCCGGGCCTTTTTGTTCACCCTTGGCCTTCGGGCTGTCCCTGGCTGCCCCGCTGCGCGTCAGGGCAGTGACGTGAACAACTCGCGTCGGGCACCTTCGGTGATCGCAACGATGCCCGGGTGCTTGACCTTGCGCTCCACCGAAATAGCATGAAATGACTCGGTCACCGCATCGGTCTGGCCAATCAACACCACGCCGTACTGGCGCTGTACCTCCTCGGCAATCACGCTGGGCGCGATAAAAATCCCGCTGCCGGATTGGCCAAAGGCCTGCATCAAGGCGCTGTCATCGAACTCCCCGACAATGCGCGGTTGAATCTGCTGCTCGGCAAACCAGCGCGACAAACGGCTGCGCACCACCGTTTCTGCCCCGGGGATCAGCAGGGGCGCGCCGTGCAGGCAGTGTGGGAACTCGCCGCCATGTGCGTCAGCCAACGCCTGTGTGGCGAAAAAGCTGATGCCACATTCGCCCAGTTTCTGGCTGTAGCCCTTGATGTCCAGGTGTGTGGGCATGGGGCTGTCGGAAATCACCAGGTCCAGGCGCTGGATCGCCAGGTCTGCCAGCAGCCGTTCCAGCTTGTCTTCGCGACAGGTGATGCGGATTTTGCTCAGCTCCATGGTCGGCGCGATTAGACGGTAGACGATGGACTTGGGCACCACATCCGCAACGCCCACGCGAAACAGCATCTGCTGTTCATGGGGTTGTGCGCGCAGCATCGCTTCCAATTCATTACCGGTCTGGAACATCTGCTCGGCGTAGGGCAGGGCCTGGCGCCCGGCTTCGGTCAACTCCAGCTGGCGGCCCACGCGCTGGAACAACGCCACGCCAAACGTCTGCTCCAGCAGGCTGATCTGCCCGCTGATGGTTTGCGGGGTGAGGTTCAGTTGCTCGCAGGCGCGCACGATGCTGCCGGTCTTGGCGACGACCCAGAAGTAATGCAGTTGTCGGTAATTGAGCATGGGGGGCGGTCACTTCGTGAAAATCGAAGTATATCCGAAGAAAATACGAATTTTTCTGAAGTGTTCGCCTGCATAGAATGCGGCGCTATCGACGGGCCACCCCCGGGCCCGCCTGATTCTTGTGAGGAACGCATCATGAAACTCAATTGGCTGGGCGCAACCGCGTTAGTTGCGCTTTCATTAACCATGCTCAGCGGCTGCGACCAGGCAGAAAAAAGCGCGCAGCAACTGATGGGCAAGGCGGCCGAGTCGGCCAAACAAGCGATCGACGACACCCACAAGGCTGCCGAACAGGCCTTGAATGATGCGACCCGGGGCCTGCTGGCCCCAGAAGACAAGGCGGAACAGGAAGGCAAGCCGTCTGAATCCACCTCGCAAGAAACCTAACGTGTGCTCAACTTTTCAGGACTGACCTATGGACTACCTTGTACAACTGGCCGCCAGCCCCACCGCCTGGATCGCCCTGGCGACCCTGATCGTCATGGAAATCGTGCTGGGCATCGACAACCTCATCTTTATTTCGATCCTGACCAACAAGTTGCCGGTGCAGCATCGGGCCAAGGCCCGGCGCATCGGCATCAGCATGGCGCTGTTCCTGCGCCTGGGCCTGTTGAGCACCATTGCGTTTATCGTGCAGTTGACCGCGCCGGTCTTCGAGGTCTTCGGCCAGGCGTTCTCCTGGAAAGACATGATCCTGATCGCCGGTGGCCTGTTCCTGGTGTGGAAGGCCACCACCGAAATCCATCACAGCATGGACCTGCAGGTCGATAAGCAAGAAAGCCAGGCATCGGGCGTTTCGCTGGGCTTTGCCGCCGCCATCGGGCAAATCCTGTTGCTGGACCTGGTGTTTTCCATCGACAGCATCATCACTGCCGTGGGCATGACCGAGCATTTGCCGATCATGATCATCGCCGTGGTGGCGTCGGTCATCGTGATGCTGGTGGCGGCCGAGCCGTTGGCCAAGTTCATCAACGACAACCCGACCATCGTCATGCTGGCCCTGGGCTTTTTGATCATGATCGGCATGACGCTGATCGCCGAAGGCTTTGGCGCCCACGTGCCCAAGGGCTATGTGTATGCGGCCATGGGCTTCTCGGCTGCCATTGAGTGCCTGAACATGCTGCGGCGTAACCGTCACAAACGCTTGGCCCAAAGCCAGTAAGCGGCCAAGGCGTTCAGAGTTCGGCGCTTGTCTGGGTGGCATCCGGGCAGGCCTGCTCGCCGTTATCCAAGCCTTGCTTGTAGTTGCGGCTGAGCAGGCTGGCCTTGCCGTTGTGCCAGGTCAGGGTCAGTACGTAGAGGGTGTCGTAATCGCTGCCGGACCAATCTTCGGTGATGGTGTGTTTTTCACCGGCCGCTTCGCTCGCCACTTTGTTGATCAGCTCGGGCAGGTAGCCGTGGGACCAGGCGGTGTAGATGATCGCATTGTGGTACTTGTCTTCCATCAGCTCGTCGGCCAGGGCGCTGGTGTCATTGGCCGAAAACTTGATGTTGACGGGCAGGCCGAGCTTGATGGCGCTGGGGCTGATGGTCATCAGTGGGCGGATGTAGCTGTAGGAGTTGTCTTTCTCGCCTTCTTCCACGTTGCGCGTGGGGTTGGCGGCAAACACGAAGTCGGCCTTGCCGAATTTTTGTGGCAGCACCGTGGCCAGGTTCATCGCGCGGTTCAGGCCCTGGCAATTGAGCTGGCCCAGGCCGCCGGCGGGTTTTTCGCCATGCCGCAGGAACACCAGGGTTTGCACGCCGTCCACCGGCTGAGCGCGGCTTATCGTGGGCTCGAGGGCAAGGCCCAGCGCACCGCTCACCAGCAATAACGGCAAGACAACGTAGGAATAGCGTTTAAGGCGTTTTACGACGTGTAGCGGCTTGAGTGTCATGGGTGTTTGAATCTTCGGCGCAGGAAAAGTAGGACGCGCAAGTCGTCCCTTATGCGCACTTTTAAGAGTGTGTTAACGCACTTTGGTTCGATTCTTGAGGGAAAAGGGGCGGCGTCCCTGCCGTTCACACGAGCATATCGGGCTCATATTGCGGATTTAAGACGGGTGCATGACCGGCGTTGTGCCGCTACTCTGCTGTTTTTGCCAGGGACTTTGCGATGAACTCACTTTCGGCTTTCCCGATTAATACCAAATGGCCAGCCCAACACCCTGAGCGCTTGCAACTCTACTCCTTGCCCACCCCCAACGGCGTCAAAGTCTCGATTTTGCTGGAGGAGTTGGGCTTGCCGTATGAGGCGCACAAAGTCAGTTTCGACACCCAGGACCAGTTCTCCGCCGAATTCCTCTCGCTGAACCCCAACAACAAGATCCCCGCCATCATCGACCCCGACGGCCCGGGCGGCCAGGCGCTGGCGTTGTTCGAGTCTGGGGCGATCCTGATTTACCTGGCCGAGAAGTGCAGCCGGTTCCTGCCCGAAGACCCGGCGATGCGCTACGAAACCCTGCAGTGGCTGATGTTCCAGATGGCGGGAATCGGGCCCATGTTTGGCCAGGTGGGGTTTTTCAACAAGTTCGCGGGCAAGGCCTACGAAGACAAACGCCCCCGCGACCGCTACGCCGCCGAAGCCCGGCGCTTGCTGCAGGTGCTGGAAAAACGCCTGCTGGGCCGCACCTGGATCATGGGCGACGAGTACAGCATCGCCGACATTGCCACCTTCCCGTGGGTGCGCAACCTCATCGGCTTTTATGAGTCGGGCGACTTGGTGGGCATCACTGACTTCCCCAACGTACTGCGCGCCCTCGACGGTTTTGTCGCACGCCCCGCGGTGCTTCGCGGCCTGAATATTCCTGCCTGAGTTGCCTTATGCCTGCCTACGATTTTAAACAACTGGATGTGTTCAGCCGCGTGCCCCTCAAGGGCAACCCCCTGGCGGTGGTACTGGGCGCCGACGGCCTGAGCGACCAGCAGATGGCCGACCTGGCCAACTGGACCAACCTCAGCGAAACCACGTTTTTGCTGACGCCCCGCGACCCTCGGGCGGACTACCGGGTGAGAATTTTCACCACCGTGAAAGAGCTGCCGTTCGCGGGCCACCCCACCTTGGGCAGTTGCCGGGCGTGGCTGCAAGCCGGTGGCATGGCCAAGGGCGAAGAGATTGTGCAGGAGTGCGAAATCGGTTTGGTGCGCATCCGCCGCCAGGGCGACGAGCTGGCGTTTATCGCGCCGCCGCTGTTGCGCTCCGGCCCGGTGGAGGCCGGGTTGCTGGAGCGCGTCCGCCAGGCCCTCAGGCTTGAACCGGGCGCTATCGAGCGGGCCCAGTGGGTGGACAACGGCGCTGGCTGGCTGGCGGTGATGCTGGCCGATCGCGAGCAAGTGCTGGCGCTGCAGCCCGACTATGCGCAGTTGCAAGGTCTGGCGGTAGGCGTGGTCGCGCCCTGGAACCCGCAGCGTGAGGGGGATGAAGCGCAATTTGAAGTGCGCGCGTTTATCGCCGGGGACGGCTCGCCGGAAGACCCGGCCACCGGCAGCCTGAATGCCGGGGTCGCTCAGTGGTTATTGGGCGAGGGCCTGGCGCCAAGCCGTTATGTGGTGAGCCAGGGCACGGCCATGGGCCGGGCAGGGCGGATTCGGGTCGAGCAATTGGGCGACGAGATCTGGATCGGCGGCGCCGCCGTGGTCTGTATCGAAGGGCGCTTGCAGCTGTAGCCGCGAGTTATTGTTACCGGCTCTGCAACAAGCTGTTTCGTACTGGGCGTTTGTGCTCGGTGGCGGGCCGGGCATAAGCTCTTGGCCCGATCATTTTCCCCAGGAGCCTCCATGCCCAGCCAGTTTCCCGACGCCCGTCCACGCCGCCTGCGCCGCTCACCGCAGCTGCGTGGGTTGTTCCAGGAAACCGAATTTACCCTGAGCGACCTGGTATTGCCGATCTTCGTCGAAGAAGACATCGACGACTTCGTGCCGATCACCAGCATGCCGGGCGTGGTGCGCATCCCCGAGAAAAAACTGGCCAGCGAAATCGAGCGCTTTGCCCGGGCCGGGATCCAATCGGTGATGACCTTTGGCGTGTCTCACCACCTGGACGCAGACGGCAGCGACACCTGGAACGAGCGCGGCCTGGTGTCGCGCATGTCGGCCATCTGCAAGGATGCCGTGCCGGAAATGGTGGTGATGTCCGACACCTGTTTTTGCGAGTACACCAGCCACGGCCACTGCGGCGTGATGCATGGCCACGAAGTGGACAACGACCGCACCCTGGCCAACCTCGGCAAGCAAGCGGTGGCGGCTGCGCGTGCAGGCGCTGATGTCATCGCACCGTCGGCGGCGATGGACGGGCAGGTTCAGGCCATTCGCCGCGCCCTGGATGCCGAGGGCTTCAGCCACGTGCCGATCATGGCGTATTCGACCAAATTCGCCTCGGCCCTCTACGGCCCGTTCCGCGAAGCGGGTGGCAGCGCGCTCAAGGGCGACCGCAAAAGCTACCAGATGAATCCGATGAACCGCCGCGAAGCGGTGCGCGAGTCGCTGCTGGACGAACAGGAAGGCGCGGATGCGCTGATGGTCAAGCCGGCCGGCGCCTACCTGGACATCATCCGCGACATCCGCGAGGCGTCGCGTTTGCCCGTGGCGGCGTACCAGGTCAGCGGCGAGTACGCGATGATCAAATTCGGCGCCCAGGCCGGGGCCATCGATGAGGCGCGTGTGGTGCGCGAAACCCTGGGTTCGATCAAGCGGGCGGGTGCGGACCTGATCTTCACGTACTTCGCGCTGGACCTGGCCTTGGCCGGTATCTGACCGATCGATCACAGGTTTCGCATTATTTGTGCGCTAGTATCGGTGCATTCGATCTTGCGGAACCTGCTTATGCCCACCCGTGTTCTCCTCGTTTTGCTGCTGGTGCTGGCCGGTTGTTCCAGTCACGCGCCTGCGCCACCTGCGCGCACTGAACCCGAAGTGAAAGCGCAACTCCTGCGCCTGATTCCCGCCAGCGTCAACGACCGCAGCGGCTGGGCCCAAGACATCTACACCGCCTTTCACGCCCAGCAACTGGACCCCAGCACCGAAAACCTCTGCGCGGTATAGGCGGTGACCGAACAGGAGTCCACCTACCAGGTCGACCCGGCGGTGCCAAACATGGGCAAGAT
This sequence comes from Pseudomonas sp. SDO5215_S409, assembly GCF_054071325.1. NCBI lineage: Bacteria > Pseudomonadati > Pseudomonadota > Gammaproteobacteria > Pseudomonadales > Pseudomonadaceae > Pseudomonas > Pseudomonas sp. SDO5215_S409. The sequence continues at coordinate 52,308 of NZ_JBSVWN010000027.1, forward strand.
CGCCCAGGACGAAATCCTGCGCCGCGCCGCCAAGGTCTATGTGCCGGCGCCTGTGGTGCGGGCGGCCTTGCAACTGCGTTCACCCACGGGCAAGTCCTACGCCGAACGCCTGAGCGCTGCACGCACCGAGAAAGACCTCAGCGGGATTTTCGATGACTTCATTGGCGCTGTGCCGCTGGGCAAGACCCTGTTCAGTGGTTTTAACCCGGTACACACCGCGGGCCCCATGCAAGTGAGCATCGCCTTCGCCGAGCAGCACACCCAGGATTACCCCTATACGGTAGACGGGAGTATTCGCCGGGAAGTCTTCTCCCGCCGCGGTGGCCTGTATTTCGGCATCGCCCACCTGCTGGGTTACCCGGTGAACTACGATCAGCCGCTGTACCGGTTTGCCGATTTCAATGCCGGTTGGTACGCCAGTCGCAACGCGGCGTTCGAGGCAGCGGTCAGCCGCGCGTCGGGCACCACGCTGGCGCTGGACGGTGATTTGATCCGCTATGGCTCGATCCTGCCCGGCACCACTGAGTTGGCGGTGCGTTCACTGGGCACGGCGCTGGGCATGCGCAACCCGGTCATCCGCAGCCAACTGGAGCAGGGCGAGCGCCTGGCGTTCGAAGACACGGCCCTGTACCAAAAAGTGTTTGCCCTGGCCGACAAGGCCGCCGGTAAACCGCTGCCCCGGGCGATTTTGCCGGGCATCGTGCTCAAGAGCCCCAAGATCACCCGCAACCTGACCACGGCCTGGTTCGCCCAGCGGGTGAATGAGCGTTATCAGCGCTGCCTGAAGCGTTAGGCCATCGCGTCAGAGCTTGAACGTGCTCACCAGGGTTTGCAGGTGCACACCCAACCGCGCCAGTTCGATGCTGGAGGCGGCGGTTTCATCACTGGCCGCTGCGGTCTGCTCGGAAATATCGCGCACGCTCAGCACGCTGCGGTTGATCTCCTCGGCCACCGCGCTTTGTTGCTCGGACGCGGCGGCGATTTGCAGGTTCATCGACTCGATATCGGCCACACACCGGCTGATGGTGGTCAGCGAATCCCCGGCCCGACGCGTCAGTTCGACGCTGCTGTCGGTGAGTACGCGGCTGTTTTCAAGACGTTGCGAGACCTGCTGCGTGCCACGGTGCAGCCCGGTGATCAGCCCTTCGATTTCTTCGGTCGAGGTCTGGGTGCGCTGCGCCAGGCTGCGCACTTCATCGGCCACCACGGCAAAGCCGCGTCCTGCTTCGCCCGCTCGGGCGGCTTCGATCGCCGCGTTCAAGGCCAGCAGGTTGGTTTGCTGGGCCACCGACTTGATCACATCCAGCACGGTGCCGATCTTGTCGCTTTCACGCTTGAGCCCGTCCATCGCGTCGGTTGAATAACCCACTTCGGTGGCCAGCAGGGTGATTTGCGCGATGGCCTCATGCACCACCTCGTCGCTGGCGCGCGCTTCTTGCCCTGCATTGACGGCTGCGCCGGACGCGTGCCCGGCATTGCGGGCCACTTCCTGCACGGTGGCGGCCATTTCGTTCATGGCGGTGGCCACCTGGTCGGTTTCAACCTTCTGGCTATTGACGCCTGCGCTGGTCTGCTCGGTTACCGCCGACAGTTCCTCCGCGGCGCTGGCGATTTGCACCACGCCGTCGCGCAACTCGCCGATCAGGCCGCGCAAGTTGACGGTCATGCGTTGCATGCTGGCTTGCAGCGCGCCCAGCTCGTCGCGCCGCGACACCTGCACGTCCTGGCTCAAATCACCGGCCGCCACCCGTTCGGCGGTTTTCAGGGTGTCGCTCAACGGGCCGACGATCAAACGGGTAATCACCCAGGCGGCCAGCATTCCCACCACCAGGGCCAGCACGCTGGCGCCGAGCAACAGTTGCCCGGCCATGCTCACTTCCTGGTCGCGTTTACCGGCCTGGATGTCTGACAGTTGTTTGCAGGCTTCAAACAGGCTGGCGATGTCGCGGTTCAAGTCTTCCTGGGCCTGGGTGGACGCGGCTTGATCCTGCCCCTCGTTGGCGTGCACGAACTGCTGGAAATGCACGCGGTAGTTTTTAATCGCGGCGTCGGCCTGCTTGACCCAGAGCAGGTCGACCGGGGCCTTGAGCAACGCATCGAGCACCACGGCGCGGCGGTCCAGGTCATCGAGGAACGTCACCACGGCCGTGGCGTGCACCGCGTCCGGCTTGAGGGTGTAGCTCAAGCGGGCGATGCGCATGTCACGCGCCGAATCGTTGAGCTTGGCGATTACCCCCAGCTTGTCGCCGCGCTCCCCCAGGTTGGCCAGCCCCAGCCAGCCGGTACCGGCGATGATCAGGGTCAGCAGTAGAACCAGCGCAAACCCCAGGGTGAGCTTGGCCCGCACACTCACATCCCCCAACACCCTTGCCACCGAATTGAACATTGCCCCATCCCTGTCTTTTTAGATTTTTTTGAGCAAGGGTGTCCATGCGTGGCGCATCCCTGCCGTCTGCTGTGTGGACATGTATCGACAAGGGGCGATAAAAGATGAGGGCACGGGCTGCAAAGTTTTTGCGCAAAGAAAAGGCCCGGTTTTCGTGGAACCGGGCCTTGTCCGTGTTGCTCGTTAAATCAGCTGCGTTCGAGTGCCAGTGCTACGCCTTGGCCACCGCCGATGCACAGGGTCGCCAGGCCTTTTTTGGCATCGCGCTTGATCATTTCATGCAGCAGGGTCACCAGCACCCGGCAACCCGATGCGCCAATCGGATGGCCGATGGCGATCGCGCCGCCATTCACGTTGACCTTGCTCGCATCCCATTCCAGCTCTTTGCCCACGGCCAGGGACTGCGCGGCGAAGGCTTCGTTGGCTTCGATCAGGTCCAGGTCGCCCAGGCTCCAGCCCGCCTTGTCCAGGCAGCGGCGGGTGGCCGACACCGGGCCGATGCCCATGATGGCCGGGTCCACCCCCGCATTGGCGTAGCTGGCGATACGGGCCAGCACCGGCAACCCCAGCGCCTGGGCCTTGCTGGCGCTCATCAACAGCACCGCCGCGGCGCCGTCGTTGAGGCTCGATGCGTTGCCAGCGGTGACGCTGCCGTCTTTTTTGAAGGCCGGCTTGAGTTTGGCCAGCGACTCGGCGGTGGTGCCCGCGCGGGGTTGTTCGTCCACGGCGAACGGCACCGGGTCGCCTTTGCGCTGGGGGATCAGGATGGGGGTGATTTCGTCAGTAAAGCGCCCGGCTTCGATGGCCGCGGCGGCTTTTTGTTGGGACGCGGCCGCAAAGGCGTCCTGGGCTTCGCGGCTGATGCCGTATTTGTCCACCAGGTTCTCGGCGGTGATGCCCATGTGGTAGTCGTTGAACGCGTCCCACAAACCATCGGTGATCATGCTGTCGATCATCTTGGCATGGCCCATGCGCAGGCCGGTGCGGGCTGCGGGTAGCACGTAGGGGGCCAGGCTCATGTTTTCCATGCCGCCCGCGATGATCACCTCGGCATCACCGCAGCGGATGGCTTGCGCGCCGAGGTGCAAGGCCTTGAGGCCCGAGCCACACACTTTGTTCAAGGTCAGGCTGGGCACCGCGTGGGGCAGGCCCGCGAGGATCGAAGCTTGGCGGGCCGGGTTCTGGCCGCTGCCCGCGGTGAGTACCTGGCCCAGGATGACTTCGTCCACGTGCGCAGGGTCCAGGCCGGTCTGCTCCAGCAGGCGGCGGATCACGGCGGCGCCCAGTTCCGGGGCCGGGATGCTTGCCAGCGAACCCTGAAAACTGCCCACGGCGGTGCGGGTGGCAGCAACAATCACGACGTCTTGCATGAGAGGTGTCCTCACTGGAAGTGCATTTCGGGAACGTGGTCGGGGACGATCAGTTTACCGGCGGTCTTGCTCACAATCTCTTCAACACTGACGCCAGGTGCGCGTTCCTTGAGGACAAAAGCGCCATTTTCGATTTCCAGGTAGGCAAGGTCGGTCAGCACGCGCTTGATGCAGTTGGCGCCGGTCAGCGGCAGGTTGCAGCGGCTGAGCAGCTTGGACTCACCGTCCTTGGAGGCGTGGGTCATGATGACGATGATGTTTTCTGCGCCAGCCACCAGGTCCATCGCGCCGCCCATGCCCTTGACCAGCTTGCCCGGGATCATCCACGAGGCGATGTTGCCTTGCACGTCCACTTCAAATGCGCCGAGCACGGTGAGGTCGACGTGACCGCCACGGATCATGGCGAACGATTCGGCCGAGGAGAAAATCGAGGCGCCGACGCGTGCGGTGACGGTTTGTTTACCGGCGTTGATCATGTCGGCATCGATGGTTTCTTCGGTAGGAAAGGGGCCCATGCCGAGCAGGCCGTTTTCCGATTGCAGCATCACTTCCATGCCGTCGGGAATGTAGTTGGCCACCAGGGTGGGAATGCCGATGCCGAGGTTCACGTAAAAGCCGTCCTGCATTTCGCGGGCGACGCGTTGAGCCATTTGTTCGCGGGTAAGAGCCATTTCAGGTGTCCTTTTTATTCGGGCGACAGGCGGGTTATTTGCGCACGGTGCGCTGTTCGATGCGCTTTTCGAACGTGCCGCAGATGATCCGGTCGACGTAAATGCCTGAGGTGTGGATCTGCGCCGGGTCCAGCTCGCCCGGCTCGACGATTTCCTCGACTTCAACCACCGTGATCTTGCCGGCGGTGGCGGCCAGCGGGTTGAAGTTCTGGGCCGTGTGACGGTAGATCACGTTGCCGAAGTGGTCGGCTTTCCAGCCTTTGACGATGGCGAAGTCGCCGGTGATGGACTCTTCCATCAGGTACGCGCGACCGTTGAATTCGCGGGTTTCCTTGCCTTCGGCGACCGGGGTGCCCACACCGGTGGCGGTGAAGAAGGCCGGGATACCGGCACCGCCTGCGCGCATTTTTTCGGCCAGGGTGCCTTGGGGGGTGAGCACCACTTCGATTTCGCCGCTGAGCAGTTGTTTCTCGAACAGGGCGTTTTCACCCACGTAGGACGCGATGACCTTGCTGATCTGTTTTTCTTCCAGCAACACGCCCAGGCCGAAACCGTCGACGCCGCAGTTGTTGGAAACCACCGTGAGGTCGCGGGTGCCTTTGCGTTTGATCTCGGCGATGAGGTTTTCCGGGATCCCGCACAGGCCGAAGCCGCCGGAAAGTACGGTCATGCCATCTTCCAGGCCTGCCAGCGCCTCTTCGTAGGACGCCACGCGTTTATCGAAACCTGCCATATGCACCTCTTTTATTGTGTGTGGGCCAGCCATGGTTACCGAGTGTTGCGCCGCTGGATTGATTTGTTAAGTTGTTTTTTAAGGTTGATTGATTTAAAAAACAGCATAGTTGATCGCCGCTGGGGGCACTGCATGACCGTTAAACAGATGCGCGCCTTTTTGGCGGTGGCTCAGAGCCTGAGTTTTGCGGCAGCCTGCGAGCGCCTGCACCTTTCCCAGTCGGCGCTGAGCCTGACCATCAAAGGCCTGGAGGAAGGACTGGGCGGGCGCCTGTTCAGCCGTAATACACGCAATGTTTCGCTGACCCCGGAAGGCGAATCCCTGCTGCCCTTGGCCCGGCGCCTGATTGCCGATTGGGACAACGCCGAAGACGAATTGCGCCAGCGCTTCACCTTGCAACGCGGGCGGGTCACGGTGGCGGCGATGCCCTCGTTTGCGGGCAACCTGCTACCGCCGATCCTGAAAATTTTCCGCACCCGCTACCCGCAGGTGAACGTCACGGTGGATGACGTGATCAACGAACAGGTCCTGGAACGGGTGCGCGACCGTCAGGTGGAGCTGGGCGTGGCGTTTGAGCCTGCGCAAAGTTCATCGCTGGTGTTTACGCCGTTATACGTGGACCGTTTTATCGCCGTGGTGCCCGCCGACTCGCCCTTGGCGCATAACACGCAGATTGGCTGGAGCGCGTTGCTGGAACACCCGTTCATCACCCTGCAGCGCCCGTCTACGGTACGGGTGATGCTGGAGGAGCACCTGGCGGCGCGGCAGATGAAACTGCCGGTGGCGTTGGAAAGCCATCAGTTGGCGACGGTGGGGCAAATGGTCGCCAGTGGCCTGGGCGTGAGTGCGGTGCCCGCGTTGTGCGCCCGGCAAATGAAGGAGGCGGGCGCCCATTGCATCACCTTGAGCGACCCGGTGATTGAGCGTTCGGTGGGCGTACTGACCAAGCCGGGGCACGAGTTGTCGGCGGCGGCGCAGGCCATGTTTGACATTTTTTGTGACGAGGCGGGCGAGGGACGTTTTCCAAAGCTTTAACCTGAGCCCAAACACCCGTGGGTGCCGATGGGCGCCCACGGGTGTTTGGGTTTACTCAGTAGTAGCGGTCTACGACATTGACTCGCGAGTTGTCTTTGAATGACCGCCAGGCATGGTTAAGTGTGTCGAAAACTTGCTCGATAAACTGGTGATCGGCGGCAGCCCGCTTGCCGACATAACCCTGGCCGCGGCGATACATCTTCAGGCGCGCCGCCAGTTCATGGTTATTTTTGTCGAAGTCTGCTTCCAGGGTGTGGGGCGCCACACAGTCGATATGCACCTGACCCGATTTGCCTACCCACAGGATATGGTCGTCGAGCGTATCTTTCTGCGCTGCGAACATCTCGGCCAATTCATCGATAGTTGGTTGGTTGTTCAGATTCATGTGTAAGCCCCTTGACCAGTTGGCGATCATCAATTGATTCGTTAGTTGTCTGCGGCATCGAAAAACGGGCGTCGAAACGGTCTGCCCGGTGCGGGCAGGGTCTTGAACCTGATGCGTGTAGTGTTGCTGATGAAAGGCTACGCCAAGGGTTTCTCAACGAAGACAAGCAGCATTTGAGCGACTTGTACCGGGCCTTTCGGGCCGGTCAGCTTCATCAATCTGCCTTGTGGGCAGTGCACATCCGGAAAAAACAGCTCGGCGGTCAGACGAGCCTGTTCAAAACGCGGGTTACCGACGCTCCCGATCCGGGAGACGCTTGAATCATGCAATTACAAAATGGTTACGTCAACGATTATGTAGTGATTATTTTTTATCACTACATAAAGCCCCGTGAAACGGGGAGATCACCGGAAAACGTGACTTGGGCGTCATTTTTCGTGCTTTTCGGTCGGGCCGAAAAGCGCCCGCAGGGGTGAGGTTTCCAACGGTGTTTCTACTCAAAGCGCGCTACGAGCCTCGGCAACAGCCGCTCGCAGACCGCCTCGATTTTTACCTGTAACAACTCATCGCCCCGGGTCTTGCCCAGGTTGATGGCAATTACCGGCTTGCCTTGTTCCACCATGGCCTTGCATAGGCGAAACGCCGAGTAGGCCATCAGTGACGAGCCCACCACCAACAGCCCTTCGGCCGCGTCTACGGCGGCCATGGCCTTCAGTGCAGTAGCCGGGGCGACGTTTTCGCCAAAAAACACCACATCCGGCTTGAGCCGCTGGCCGTCGCAGTGAGGGCAATGGGGCACCTGAAAGCGTTCTTCAAAGGCGGCGTCCAGCAAGGTGTCGCCATCGGGCAATTGCACCGCATCGACGCCCATGAGGTAGGGGTTGTGCTGCTGCATCTGGTGTTGAATCAAGTCCCGCTCGCAGGTGTGCTGGCAGTCCAGGCACAGCACGCGGTGCAGGCTGCCATGCAGTTCAATCACACCCTGGCTGCCCGCCTGGTCGTGCAGCGTGTCGACGTTTTGGGTGATCAGGCCTGTGATGTGCCCGCGTTGTTGCAACGTGGCCAGTGCCTGATGCGCCGGGTTGGGCCGGGCGATACTCACCTTTGGCCAGCCCAGCATCGCCCGCGCCCAATAACGCCTGCGTGCATGCGCGGTGGCCAAGAACTCCTGGTACATCATCGGCGCTTTGCCTCGGCGCACGCCCTCGTTGTCCCGGTAGTCGGGAATGCCCGAGGAGGTGCTGATTCCGGCACCGGTCAGGACCAAAAAGCGCCGTTCGGCCATGGCCCGGTGCAGGGTGTCGAGGTGGTCGTGTTCCTGGTGGTCGAGCGTATCGAGCATGAAGTCTCCAGCGGTTATTCGCCGCGAATGTACTGCTCCAGCTGTTGAATCAACTGGGCCTGTTCGGCAATCGCTTCCTTGACCAGGTCGCCGATGGACAGCAGGCCCAGTAGTTTGCCGTCTTCGACCACCGGCAGGTGTCGCAGGTGGTTGTCGGTCATGATGTTCATGCAGGTGTCCACGCTTTGGTGGGTGTCCACGGTAATCACCGGCGAACTCATGATCTCCTTCACGGTGGTCACGTCGGACTTGCGGCCCTTGAGGATCAGCTTGCGGGCGTAGTCACGTTCGCTGATCACGCCGACGACGTTGTCATGGTCGACAACCGGCAGGGCTCCCACGTTTTTTTCTGCCATGCGCATCAACGCCTCAAACACGGTCTGATGCGACGCGATGGTGTGAACTTCCTGGTTTTTCGGGTCTTTGGACTTGAGCACTTGTGCGACGGTTTTCATGGCGGCCACTCCGGTGTTGTTGTCAGGACGTCAGCGGTCCCTACAGAATCCTAGACCGCCCACGGCGCCCAGGGGCCCAAAGCGGCGTATAACCCCTCGAAAAACGTCATGGCCTCGGTGCTCAACCCTTTTTTTGCGGTTTTGCCGGGCGTTTGGTGGCCGTTGTGGGGCTGCGCTTGGCGCTCTTGCGTTTATTTTTCCAGGGGGCGGCACCCCGTCCGGGTGGCCCGCTGATGGTCAGGCGCAGGCCGTTGCACCGCGCTACCTGTTTGCTCATCCACGCGGCCTGTTTGGCCACGAACTCCTCCAGGCTCATTTCGCCGTTTTGCACCATGTCCAGCGCCTGCTCCCAGATGGCTGTGGTGCCGGGGTCGGCGATGGCCCGTGGCACGGCGTCGATCAGGCTGAAGGCGGCGGGTGTTGCAGACAGCGCCTTGCCGTTTTTTATCAGGTAACCGCGGTCCAGCAAGCCCTGAATGATGCCTGCGCGGGTGGCCTCGGTACCGATCCCGGTGGTGTCCTTGAGTTTTTGCTTGAGCAACGGGTCTTCCACCAGCTTGGCGACGTTTTTCATGGCCTTGATCAGGTCGCCCTCGGTGAAGGGCTTGGGCGGTTGCGTCCACAGGTCCTTGAGGGTGACATGGTGGACCGCGTAATCGCGCCCTTGCACCAGTGCCGGCAAGGCTTGTGGCGCAGGGGCCTGCCCCTTGGCCGGTGCCAGCGCTTCGGGCAGTGCGCGCTTCCAGCCGGGCTCGATGACGACTTTGCCGACCGCACGCAGCGCGTGCCCGGCACAGTCGAAGTCGGCCTGGGTGCGGTCGTATTCATGATTGGGCAGAAACTGCGCCAGGTAACGTGCGCGAATCAGCGTATAGACCGCCCGGTGCTTGCCGCTCAACTGGCCGAGGTCCTTGCCGGCGCCGGTGGGGATGATGCCGTGGTGGGCGCTTACCTTGGCATCGTTCCAGGCCCGGGAGCGGCGTTGCGGGTCGATATGCGGCATCAGCGCTTGCACGGCGCTGTCGGCCCGGCCCAGCGCCGCCAGAATGCCCGGCGCCTCACTGTGCTGGCTCAGCGGCAGGTAGCCGCAGTCGCTGCGCGGGTAAGTGATGACCTTGTGGGTTTCATACAGCGACTGGGCGATGTCGAGGGTTTCCTGGGCGCCCAGGCCGAGCTTTTTCGAGCAGATCTCCTGCAACGTGCCGAGATCGAAAGGCAGCGGCGCCACTTCACGCATGCGCTCGGTACGCAGTTTGACCAGCCGCGCGCTGACCGCGCCGCGCATGGCGTCGGCAGCGTCACGTGCCCATTGGGGGTTGAGGCAGCGGCCCTGATCGTCGCAGACATCGTCGGCCGCACGCCATTGGGCGATGAACGTGAGGCCGTCCTGCAGCAACTCCACATCGATGGCCCAGTACGCCACCGGCACAAAGTCGGCGATGCTGCGGTCGCGGTCGACCACCAGCCGCAGGGTAGGGGTTTGCACCCGGCCGACCGGCAGCACGCCCTGATAACCGGATTGGCGCCCCAGCAAGGTAAACAGGCGGCTCATGTTCATGCCAATCAACCAGTCGGCCCGGGAGCGACCCAGGGCCGAGTGATAGAGGCTGAAGGTGGCCGCGCCGGGCTTGAGCGCCCCCAGCGCCTTACGGATGGACGCGTCATCCAGCGCTGACAGCCACAACCGCTGGATGGGCCCGCGATAGCGGCAATGCTCCACCAGCTCCCGTGCGATCATTTCGCCCTCACGGTCGGCGTCGGTGGCGATCACCAGTTCCTGCGCTTCCCCCAGCAGGCGCTTGACCGCCTTGAACTGGCTGGCGGTCTTGGGCTTGACCTGCATCTTCCATTTTTCCGGGACGATGGGCAGGTCGGCCAGCACCCAGCGCTTGTATTTGGCGTCGTAGGCATCCGGCGGGGCGGTTTCCAGCAAATGACCGATGCACCAGGTCACCGTGACGCCCGGCCCCAGCCAGCAACCGTCGCCACGTCGGCTTGCACCGAGCACGGCGGCGATGTCCTTGGCCTGGGAGGGTTTTTCACAGAGAAACAGCCGCATGGTGATCCTGTTCATGGAAAGTTGAATGAACGCAGGATGAGAGAGCGGGCGGGATAGTTCAAGTTTTATCTGTATGGATGTACAGTTTTTGGCGGCGAAGTGTGTCACCACAGGCTTCAAGCAGCGAGTAAAAGCCAGGTGGCTCTTTACTTGCTGCCTGAAGCTGGCTGCTTCTAACGTTTTTCAATATCGACGTGGCGGGTTTCCTTGAGGCAAAACAGCCCAACGACCAGACTGACCGCCGTGATTGCCACCGGATACCACAGCCCGTAGAAAATATCGCCGGTGTACACCACCAGGGCGAACGAAACCGTGGGCAGGAAGCCGCCAAACCAACCGTTGCCGATGTGGTAGGGCAGGGACATCGAGGTGTAGCGGATACGTGTCGGGAACAGTTCCACCATCAAGGCTGCCAGCGGGCCGTAGCACATGGCGGCGATCAGGATCAGCGCAACGATCAGCACCACCACCATGGTTTTGTTGACCTGCGCAACGTCGGCCGATTGCGGGTAGCCCGCGAGGGTGATCGCGCCTTTGAGCGCCGCCTCGTCGAAGCCGTCGATTTTTACATCGCCCACGCTCACCTGCACGGTGCTGCCCGCCGCAGCGGCGGCGCTGCTGTAGGGCAGGCCCTGTTTGACCAGAAAGGTCTTGACCTTGTCGCATGGGCTGTCGAAACGCGCCTTGCCCACCGGGTCGAACTGGAAGGTGCAGGTGGCCGGGTCGGCCAGTACCGTGATCGGCGCCTGGCCGCTGGCCCGGTCCATCGCCGGGTTGGTGTAGTGGGCCAGGCCCTTGAAGATCGGGAAGTACAGCAGCGTGGCCAGCAGCAGGCCGACCATCAACACCGGCTTGCGCCCCAGCTTGTCCGACAGCCAGCCAAAAAAGATAAAGAACGGCGCACCGATCACCACGCTGATGATCAGCAGCATATTGGCCAGCGCCGGGTCCATCTTCAGGAACTGGGTGAGGAAAAACAGCACGTAGAACTGCGCCGCGTAAAACGTCACCGCTTGCCCGGCGTTGATGCTGAACAGCGCGATCAGCACCACCTTGAGGTTTTCCCATGTGCCGAACGACTCGCGGATTGGCGACTTGCTGGCCTTGCCTTCCTCTTTCATTTTCAGGAATGCGGGCGACTCGTGCAGGCTCATGCGGATCCAGGTGGAAATACCCAGCAGCACAATCGAAAACAAGAACGGAATGCGCCAGCCCCACACCTCGAACTGGTCGCCGGTGAAGTAGCGACAGGCCAGCACTACCAGCAGCGACAGCAACAGCCCGAGGGTGGCCGTGGACTGAATCCAACTGGTGTGAAAGCCGCGCTTGCCCGCGGGCGCGTGCTCGGCCACATACGTGGCGGCGCCGCCATATTCGCCGCCCAGGGCCAGCCCTTGCAGCATGCGCAGCACCACCAGGATGATCGGCGCCGCAAGGCCGATGCTCGCGTACGTAGGCAATAGCCCCACGCAAAACGTGGCCACGCCCATCAGGATGATGGTGACGAGAAACGTGTATTTGCGCCCGATCATGTCGCCCAGGCGGCCAAACACCAGCGCACCGAACGGGCGCACGACAAAACCTGCGGCAAACGCCATCAACGCGAAGATAAACGCGGTGGTGTCGTTGACCCCGGCGAAAAACTGCTTGCTGATCACCGCCGCGAGGGCGCCGTAGAGGAAAAAGTCATACCACTCGAACACCGTCCCGAGCGAGGAGGCGAAGATGACCTTCTGCGACTCCTTGGCGGTGGTGGCGCGCAGCGTTGGGTGCAGCGGTTGAGCCTGTTCTGACATCGGGTAGCCCTCACAGTGATTATTTATTGTTGTTCCACTGTCGGCGCCTGCACGGCGCCGCTATTCAGATTGCGGTAACGCGGTCGTTCTCCGGGGTGAAGCGTCGTGTGTTCGGTGACAGGATCAGCTGCGCGGCCTTTTCCGCGATCATCAGCGTGGGTGAGCAGGTGTTGCCGGATGTAATGCGCGGCATGATTGACGCATCGGCGATGCGCAGGCCGGGAATGCCGTGCACCCGAAGTTGCGCGTCCACCACGGCCTCTGCCCCGTTGCCCATGCGGCACGTGCCCACCGGGTGAAAGATGGTGGTGCCGATACGCGCGGCGGCTTCATGCAGTTGCTCTTCGGTGTGCAGGGCCTCGCCGGGCAGGTACTCCACCGGCTTGAACGGCTTCAAGGCCGGTGCGGCAACGATGCGTCGCGTCAGGCGGATGGCGTCGGCGGCCACCCGCAAGTCTTCCGGGTGGCTCAGGTAGTTGGGGCGGATCAGCGGCGCGTCGGCGGGGTTGGCCGAGCGGATATCGATGCGGCCACGGCTGTGCGGGCGCAAGTCACACACCGATGCGGTAAACGCCGGGAAGGCGTGCAAGGGTTCGCCAAAACGCTCCAGCGACAGCGGTTGCACATGGTATTCAAGGTTGGCCGACACCTGCTCCGGCCCCGAGCGGGCAAACGCGCCGAGCTGGCTGGGCGCCATGGACAACGGGCCGCTGCGGTCGTACAGGTAGCGCAGGCCCATGCCCATTTTGCCCCACACGCTGGCGGCGATCTGATTGAGAGTGCGGGCGTTCTCCAGCGTGTAGATCAAGCGCAATTGCAGATGGTCCTGCAAGTTCCCGCCCACGCCCGGCAGCTCGTGTACTACCTCGATGCCCAGCGGCTTGAGCACGCTCGAAGGGCCGATACCGGAGCGTTGCAGGATGCCCGGCGAGCCCACGGAACCGGCGCACAGAATGATCTCGTGGCGGGCCTTGTAGCTCACCGCCTGGCCGTGCTGGCGAGCGAGTACGCGGGACGCCCGGCCGTTTTCCAGCACCACGCGGTCCACTTCAACGTCGGTCATTACCGTGAGATTGGGCCGCTGGCGAACCGGCTTGAGAAACGCCTTGGCCGCGTTCCAACGCACCCCGGCCTTCTGGTTGACCTGGAAATAACCGCAGCCCTCGTTGTCGCCGCCGTTGAAATCGCTGACAGGGGCGATGCCACTTTCTGACGCCGCCTCACGAAACGCATCCAGGATCGGCCATGACAAACGCTGCTGTTCCACCCGCCATTCCCCGCTACCGCCGTGGACCTCGGAACCGCCGGCAAAATGGTGTTCGCTCTGCTTGAACAGGGGCAGCACGTCCTTCCAGGCCCAGCCGGGGTTGTGTTCGGCCCAGCCGTCATAGTCACGGGCCTGGCCGCGCATGTAGATCATGCCGTTGATCGAGGAACACCCGCCCAGCACCTTGCCCCGCGGGTAACTCAAGGCACGGCCTTGCAGGCCTTCCTGTGCCTCGGTCTTGAAGCACCAGTCGGTGCGTGGGTTGCCGATGCAGAACAGATAGCCGACGGGCACATGGATCCAGGGGTAGTTGTCGCGTCCGCCCGCTTCCAGCAGCAGCACGCGGTGGGCAGGGTTGGCGGACAGTCGATTGGCGAGCAGGCAGCCTGCGGGGCCGGCGCCTACGACCACGTAATCGTAATCAGCAGTTGCAATGGGCATCTGAAGTCTCGCTTGTTTTTCTTATGGGCCCATCCTAGTTGTTAGTTTTCGTCTTAAAAATGTTAGTTTTTACCCAGCTGCTGTGCGTTTTTAAACAGCGATGCACAGGCCTACAGGAGCGAGGCGACATGTTCGATTGGAATGATCTGCGGTTTTTTCTCGAGTTACAGCGCAGCGGACGCCTGCTCACCGCGGCCCAACGCCTGAAAACCACCCACGCCACCGTGGCCCGCCACATCGAAGCCATCGAAAAAAGCCTGGGCACTGCGCTGTTCGTGCAGCACGCCCAGGGCTACGAGCTAACGCCTTCCGGCGAAGCCCTGCTCAAACATGCCGAAGCCATGGAAAACGTCGCGCTGCTGGCCGAAGAAGAACTGACCCACTCCGCCGCGCCCCTGGGCAAAATCCGCCTGGGGGTGGCAGAAGGGCTGGGTGTGATGTTCTTGGCGAGCCGCATGGGCGACCTGTTCCAGCGCTACCCGGAGCTGGAAGTGGAGCTGGTGGCGGTGCCGCGTTTTGTCAGCATCCTCAACCGCGAGGCGGAAATCAGCATCCACCTGGAACGCCCCAGCGTCGACCAACTGGTAACCCGCAAACTCACCGACTACCGCCTGGCGTTGTACGCCAGCCGCCGCTACCTGGACCGCCACCCGCCCATCGAAAAACGCGAAGACCTCGCCGCGCATGCGTGGATCGATTATGTCGATGACCTGCTGTTCAGCCAGGAACTGAACTTCCTCAGCAGCTTTTGCCGCAACCCCCGAGTGGTGTTTCACAGCACCAGCGTCATCGCCCAACACCAGGCCGCCCGCTCGGGGCTGGGAGTGGCGGTGCTGCCGTGCTTCATGGCCGCCAACGACCCGGACCTGGTGCCGTTGCTGCCGGGCGAGAGCATCCAGCGCAGCTACTGGATCAGCTCCCGGCGCGAACTGCACAAGTCGGTGCGGTTGCGGGTGTTGTGGGACTACGTGGTGGAGCTGTGCGCGCGGGAGCAGGCGGTGTTGCAAGGTGAGGGGGGGCTCAAGAAGCCTTAGTGAAACGTAGGGGCGCTGACTTGCCTGCGTGGTAAATGTTTAAGCATTTATGATTATCGCGGGCAAGCCATCTCGCACACTAATTTGTGGTGGTCTCGAGCACCTCACCAACCTTGGGTCAAATACTTTAGGGAATCGCGATCCCCAGCGCATTCAGGGTTGGAGTGTCCATACGGCCATGATTTTGCAGACTTGCGTCAGCTTGAAATGCCATCAGCGCTCCGCGAGTGCCGTTGCCCAATACGCCGTCGATAGCCCCTCGATAGTACTGTTTGATCAACAAAGCCATTTGGACCCGTCGTACCAGTTCATTCCGTTCGGCGGTTCCTGCCGATTTGCTGGCTGTCGATGTGGATGCGGATGAAGTGGATGAACCATTCAAACGATTTACCGAACTTGGGCTAGCGCCTGGTGTGGTGTAGGTCGAGCGCGGCGAAACTACCGAAACGGGCGGCGTATAGCTGCGCGGGGCACTGTAGCCCCCCGATCCGCTGTAATGCGAACTGTGAGAGCTATGGGAGCGATGCGAGCTGTGTGAGCGATGCGCGGCATAAATGTTGGCGGCATTCGGTGAATTGAGCGTGTTAGTGAACACTGGCGGTTTGTCTGTCGTTTTCCATTCAGGTTGGGCCACAGCCATTTGTTGAGCCTGTGCCAACGGGCTTAAAGCGACGGGGACCAATGCGATGCCACGGCCAATCAACATTTTCCAACGATCCATCAGTGTCATAGGGCACTCCTTGTGTAGTGGGAACCTTCGTCAAGGCTCAACGGACGAATGCCGCGACTCTGCCAGCGAAGGGAATGGGATTTGAAAAAGCCAGCGCATTGATGCCGTACTGCACAAGATTGGCAGGCTTCGATAAACAGGTTTTTCCAGTCGGAAATGCTTTGCCGATAGAACGCCGACAGTGAGGGGGTTAATACGCAGATGGGCAGGTTATAGATCGATACTGTCAAGCCGCGTATATCAAGGTAGTGGCAGGCATCCGCTAATACCTCCTGGTAGTCCAGTGGATCGATCCACAGCGCTTCGTAATTTTTCTTGGCAAGGCCAGTGTTCTCGATGCCCATCATCGCGACATGCTGGGTAAAAGGTAGATTACGGAAAATAAAGTGGGCCAGCTCAGCGAGTCGTGGCGCAGTTAAACGACTGAGTACGACCCTGATTTCGATGGTTTGTCCTGCTCTCGCCAAGTTATAAAGGCCACGCATTGTCTCGCTAAATGCGCCAGGGGCCTGCACGACGTAGTCGTGTTCTACAGCTGTATCTGCATACAACGGGATGCCCCAGGTCAAGCGAGGGTGCTTGATCTCTTTTAGCGCCGCGAGCCATGACGGTTCTCCCAGCAAGCGACCATTACTCAGAATATGCAGTGACTTTTCAGGAAGAACGTCTTTGGCTTTCTTGATTAATGCAAGCAGGCCGTCAGCGTAGAGGGTGGGTTCACCACCGCTGATACCAATTTGCTCATCACCCACGTCCATCAAGTCAATCAAACGCAAGTTTTCATCTATGTGCCAGTAGTCATCGATATCTTTGGGCGGCTGGGAGCACATCAAACACAGGCTGTTGCAACGGTCCGTTATGAACAGCAGATTGCTGTTGGCGTGACGTCTGTACAGCACGCGTACTACTGCCGATGCGGGTGAAAGGGCAATCACATCGCCGGGTTGTACGACCCGTTCATCCTTGGCGGATGCGAGCATTATTCCTTGATAATCCAAATGAACGTCTGTCGCTGTGGCCAAGAGTATTCCGGCCACGGGCAGGGTTAAGAATTGGGGTTGCTCAAGAATATTTGCGGGTGTGAGCCATAATAAAAAATCGTCGAAGGTCACATTGCCCGCGCACGCCGATGTCCCCTTTTCAATGAGTTCCTCCGGTGTGATGACCTTGAGCAGGCGAGCTGTATTAAGGTTTTTTATATCGAATTGAGTGTCCAGCCTGAGCATCTCAACCTCCATACCCGGCATGAGGCATATCGTCGAGTGATCGTCGTGCAAGCCAAGACATGAGTACTCGTTGGGTCGTGCGATCACCTTGGCGTAACACGCTAAATAAATGCGTCAGAAGCGCGGTGTTTTTCTGACAAAAAGTGCTGAATGCACGGTGCCCCACAGGATCCCCCTGACGGGCAAAGTGTTCTATGGGGTCGGCACCGCAATAGGGGACTAGTGCACAGTCTGAGCAGCCCGGCAACGCTTCAGCTATGCCTGCATCTAGGAGGAGATCGACAACGGGTGAGCCAAGCAATTCGCTCAATGGTTGACGGACATTTCCGAGCCTGAGGCCGTTTTCACCCATTTCCAGCAACATGCGTGCTTCGTCTGATGGATAAACGTCGCCGTCATAGTTGTAGACCAGAGTGCCTACTGCTGCGCCGAGTGGTGAGCGCAGATCGACGTATCCGCTGGAAAAAGGCGTAAGGATATTATTTAGCAACAGCGAGGCGTAACCCTCGCTCAAATAAGTGCCTTCGCTGTTTAACTTGATCAGATACTCCAGCGCCTGTTTGTAGAAGGCCAGGTAGTGGTCCATCGAGTAGTCCAGCCGGTGACCGGATTTTTTTGCGAAGCCATAGGGGCTCAGTGGACGTAACGAAATGCTGTTGAAACCTTGTTTCACGTACTCGTCAATGATCGCTTGTGGGTGCTCAAGGCTACGAGCCGTTAGTGTTGTGAGCGCCGAAACAGCATCGTGTCCCAGCGTATGACGGGCTCGCTGAATGCCTTCCAGCGTTCGCTGGTATGCGTTTTTTTCAGGTGTAGGGCGGTTGGCATTATGCAAAAAAGCCGGGCCGTCTAACGAAGTAGAAAACTGCACAGCGTGTTGTTTGGCAAATGCCAGGATTTCATCTGTCAGATGATGCAGTGTGCTGCTGATAACGTACTGAATGCTTCGTTGTTCCCGTTCATTACGGGCGCTGATGGCTTCGATGATTTGCCGGACACGGTCAAAAGCAAGCAATGGTTCGCCGCCTTGAAACTCCACGGTCAGTACGGGAGAGGGCGATTCAAATAGTCGGTCAACTGCGTGCAGGGCATCTTCAGCCGACATGTCATGGTGGCTCCCGCCCAAGGGCGCGCGGGACACCTGGCAGTATTGGCAGGTGTGATTGCAACGCAGTGTCACCACAAACAGATGCAGTGCCGGTCCACCAAACAGGAAACTTTTTTTGCTGCGTATCTGCGCTGCTATTTCGGGAAACGGTACATGTACGGCAGGTTCGTAGATGAAATGTCGCGCGAGCAAGTCTTTGTACAGTGATGATTGACGGTCAAGCTGCCTATGAACGATTTTCGGCAGTTCGCTTTCACCGACAAACAGGTATTCGCCTGTCTCCGACGTTATCAGGACCTGTGAGTTACCCACCTCTGGCATTCGCATAAAGCGAAAAGGGAGCAATTGGTAGTCGGTCTGTTTGGCTATCAGCACGGCAGGCATATCAACGACCACATTCTTGCAGCGCAACGCTGGCGAGTATTTCTCTTAGTCCCGCTGTCTCCTGAGCAATCTGATCACGTAATGCAAAGTCGTTTAAATGGCGCAGAACCAATGCTTTTGCGGTATCCGCGGCATAGCCCAGCAAGTTGGTTGGGTCGTTCGGGGTAACGTCCAGCACAAGCTGCTGACCTTGCTGGCGAATCAAAATTGAAAGCGTGTGTGCCAAGCTGTAAGCCATGCGCTGTGTTACCCGTAGGGGGTACACCTGTGGGTCAAGAGTAAGCGTCAGCGACCAGGTCAAAATAGGACTCCCTTCCAATAACCCTCTGTATGGTGCGGGATAATGCCTCAAATAAGAGGCTAATTGCCATTACTCTTGATGTGTTCTGCGATTTTTTGTATTTGGTTTGCTGTTGGGCATGTCGATCAATGAAGGGTGGGCTTGTGGTGATTGGGCATGTCTTACGCAGTAACCCCAAACCCGTCATACGGAATTGCCTGACACACCACGCTGTTCTTGCGCCAACCCTCCAAGGCTCAGGTGCGTAATTCAAACTCGGCACTGGCAAGTTTTTCGCCGTTCACCAACACGTGTACCGCATGCTTGCCGGGGTAGTGCTTGCGGGTGGTGAGTTCACGAATGTGCTGCTCGCGGTTGATCACCTGTGTTTGCCCCGGCCCCAACGTAAACGCCTTGAGCTTGAACACCTTGGCGGCGCTGTGCCCGGCGCTTTTCACGTAGTCGATGGCGTAGTCCACCACCAGTTTTTGCGGGTGGGCGGCGGTGGACGCCAGGCTAAAAGACAGGTTGATCCGCTCACCGATGCGGATGACCGCGGGCGTGACGCTGAACCCGTGGATGTTCACTTCGGCCCTGGCCCCGGCGCCCATGATCGCGAGGGCGCGGTTGTTGCCTTGTTTGATCAGGCTGCGCAGCGCATGGCGGGCGATCCAGGCGGTGTGGGGGTTGTCCAGTGACCAGCCTTCGATCAGGGTCAGCACCCAGTCCGGGTGGGTCTTGGTGATGTCGTTGAGGTGGTTGGCCACCGATTTACGTACATACAGGCTGCTGTCGGCCTTGAGGTTGTCCAGGATCGCCGCACACAGGTTGGGGTCGGCCTGCACCTGGGGCAGGCGAAACGACCACGGCAACCGTGGCCGCGACCCTTCGCTGGCCAGGCGGCGTACGTGTTCGTTTTCATCCAGGGACCATTCGTGCATCACCGCCAGGGTGCGGTCGAAGTCGCGCAGCAGAAACGGCCGGATGGCGAACTCGGCCGAGCCAAACGTGGTGAAGTACTTGAGCGCGGCCATGGAGCGCGTGAAGTCATCGCCCCCGTAACTGGCCACGTAATGCGGCAGGAACAGGCTGACAAACCCGCTGTTCAGGCGCGGCGCCAGTGCGTAGAGCCGCTCGAGGGTGTGTGGGTAGTCCAGCGCGATTACCGCGTGCAGGCTTTCGCTGATCCGGGCCATGCGCTGCATCACCGACAGTTCGGCCAACCCGGCCTTGGCGTGCTTGAGAAAACCCTTGGCGTCGAACGCCGGGTACACCGCGCTCATTTCGGTCGCGATGTGTTGCAGGCGTTCGACGTTGAAGATTTCCTTGAGGGCCGGGGCGCTTTGGTCGGTCATGGGGGTTCGCTGGTGGGGAAGGGGCCCAAGAGGCTACTACAGAAACCAGCGATATTCCCGTGCATGAATCGCCTGTTGAAAGGCCAGGTGGTCCTGGCGTTTGTTCTCGCAGTACACGTCCATGAACTCCCCACCCAGTTTCTCGCGCAGTACAGGCTGATGCTGCATGGCCCGCAAGGCTTGGAGCATTTCCAGCGGGAAGTCCGCGCCGCTGTTGCGGTCTTCGTTCAAGGGGGGGATGGGCTCGCGACCGGCCTCCAGACCATGCTCGAGCCCCGCCAGGATGGCTGCGAGCACCAGATACGGGTTGGCGTCGGCGCTGGCCAGGCGGTGCTCGATGCGCAGGTTGCGCGGGTCGGACTCGGGAATGCGCACGCAGGCATCGCGGTCTTCAAAGCCCCAGCACGCGCGCGTGGCCGCGTTGACGGTGCCGCCCAGGCGGCGAAAGGCGTTGTGGTTGGGCGAAAAAATCGGCATGCAGTGGGG
This sequence comes from Pseudomonas sp. SDO5215_S409, assembly GCF_054071325.1. Lineage (NCBI taxonomy): Bacteria > Pseudomonadati > Pseudomonadota > Gammaproteobacteria > Pseudomonadales > Pseudomonadaceae > Pseudomonas > Pseudomonas sp. SDO5215_S409. The sequence goes on from NZ_JBSVWN010000027.1 coordinate 72,851, forward strand.
CAGCAATTCCAGGCAACCCGCCACCGCGTGACGCAAGGGTTGCTGTTGATGGGCCGCCAGCAGGTTGTTGCCCGCGCCGTCGTAAAGGCTGACGTGCACATGCATGCCGCTGCCGGGGTATTGCAGGTACGGCTTGGCCATGAAGCTGGCGCGATAGCCATGCTTGAGCGCCACGCCCCGGGTGCTGCGGCAGAACAGGGCGGCCCAGTCGGCGGCGCGCATGCCGTCGTCAAGATGGCCGAAGTTGATTTCAAATTGGCCGGGGCCGATCTCGGCGGTGATCACGGTGATGTCGATGCCTTGGGCCCGGGCGGTCTGCGCCATATCGTCCAGCACATCGCTGAAGCGCGACAGGCGCTCGATGTGCAGGTTGGGCTGATCGTCGGCGTCCCCGCTCAGCGGGTCGCGGGCAAATTGCGGCAGGCCGTCAGCGAGCGTTTTGTCGAACAGATAAAACTCCAGCTCAAAGGCCACCACCGGATGAATGCCCTTGTGTGCCAGGCGTTCCAGCACCTTGGCCAGCACCTCGCGGGGTTCGAATTCGATGGGCGCCGCGGTGCCGTCGGAGGTGATCAGCATCTGCCCCAACGGTTGGTTTTCCCAGGTCACGGGCTTGAGTGTGCCCGGCACCAGGCGACGGTTGGCGTCGGGGTCGCCGTCGTTGAAGCAATAGTCACCAATCTTGAACAGCCCGCCCTGGGCGCCGAGCAATACGGCATTCTGCGGCAGCTTCAAGGGGCTGCCGGCGGCGACTTTTTCCAGCAGGTCTATGGGGTAGCGCTTGCCGTAGAAATGCCCGGGGATGTCCAGGGCGATCAGGTCGACATAACGCACATCAGGGTGCTGCTGGCGAAAGCTCCGTACCTCGGCCAGCAGTTTGGACGCATGACTGTTCACCGGTAGTGCTCCTAGTTGTAGACCCACAAGACGCGGGCGGGCAGATCGCTCAGGTTGCCGTAGCGGCAGTGGGCGAAGCTGGCGAGGTGGAAACTGTCGCCGGGCTTGAGGGTGACCGCTCCGGCCTGGCCCTGCACCCACACCGTCAATTCCCCCTCCAGCACATAACCCGCCTGCTCGGCGCGGTCGCTCATGGTCTGCTCGCCACTGGTCGCGCCGGGCTCCAGCAGGCTGTCGAGCAGGGAAAACGCACCGTTCATGCTCGGTGACACGAGGATGTCGGTGATGCCGTTGGCGTAATACACCGTGCGCCGTTCGTTGGGCCGCGTGACCCAGTCCAGCGCTTGGGGTTTGGGCCGGCTGTAGAAGTAAGTGGTGGGCACGTCCAGCGCGTGGCTGATGGCGGTGAGGTCCGCCACGGTGGGGCGCGACAGGCCTCGTTCGACCTGGGAGACAAAGCCCACCGAGCGCTCGATTTTATGGGCTAGCTGGGCCAGGGTGAGTTTTTTGTGTTTGCGCAGGTCGTGGATCAATGTGGCCAGGGTGGCGAGTTCTGATTGTTTGTCCATACACGGGTTGTGAAATTTTCATCAATTAATTTCATGAAAATTTAACCCGTAAATTTCATGAAATCAATTGGCATTTGCAAATCGGCCATTGTCGGTTCGCGACGGCGCTGGGTCCGTCACAAAAAAGCTGTGTTGGGCTCTTTGCGCCGTTCTGTGTGATTAAGCGATCGTTTCCTCGGTGAGGATCGTGTCCCTGGAAGTGGTGTAACTGAACCAACCGAAGGCGCCCTGTAGGCG